>JAHJQI010000042.1 GCA_018819265.1 Alphaproteobacteria bacterium | reverse complement strand
GTGGCGCTCGCCTCCCGCCGGTCGATCGGCGTCGAGGTCTCCTACGGCGAGAAGACCTTGAAATGCCGCGACCTCGAAACCTACGACTTCAAGGGTACCGACTTCTGCCTGATGTCGGCGGGCTCCGGCGTCTCGAAGGAATGGAGCCCGAAGATCGGCGCCACCGGCTGCATCGTCATCGATAACTCGTCGTGCTGGCGTTACGACCCCGACGTGCCGCTCGTCGTCCCCGAGGTGAACCCGGACGCGCTCGCCGGGTATTCGAAAACGAACATCATCGCCAACCCCAACTGCTCGACAATCCAATTGGTCGTTGCGCTGAAGCCGCTGCATGACCGCGCCAAGATCAAGCGCGTCGTCGTCGCCACCTACCAGTCCGTCTCCGGGGCCGGCAAGGAGGCGATGGATGAACTGTGGTCGCAGACCAAGGGCAAGTACGTTCCCGGCCAGGAAGTGAAATCCTCGAAGTTCCCGAAGGAGATCGCGTTCAACTGCATTCCCCAGATCGACGTCTTCATGGAGGACGGCTACACGAAGGAGGAATGGAAGATGATGGTCGAGACGAAGAAGATCCTCGACCCGGCGATCAAGCTGACCGCGACCTGCGTGCGCGTGCCGGTGTTCGTCGGCCACTCGGAAGCCGTCACAATCGAATTCGAACGCGAGATCGAGCCGGAGGAAGCCCGCGAGATCCTGCGCGATGCGCCCGGGATTTCGGTCGTCGACAAGCGCGAACCCGGCGGCTACGTGACGCCGACCGAATGCGCCGGGGAGTACGACACCTTCGTCAGCCGCATCCGTGCCGACTCGACAGTCGACAACGGCCTGTCGATGTGGATCGTCTCGGACAACCTGCTCAAAGGCGCCGCCCTCAACACCATCCAGATCGCCGAAACGCTGATCGCCCGCGGCATGATCAAGAAGGCGGCTTGAGGCAGAGGGCCGCCGCGACTCGATGCTGGATCGTTCGAATTAAAGAAATTTTATGACCAATCGGTAGCCGACCTCCATAAGGCATGTTGACTTCAATGGCAACACTGGTACAATTATTAGAGCGCGGAGCGCTGAAGAAGCTTGACCCACAACTCGCTCCTGGAGAACAGGAATTTCGGCTCCTCTATGCTGGGGAGCGACTCGTAACATGGATCACAGTCACGCTTCCAACTCTCGGCTCTTGTTGGAATATTGAACAAGCTCCAATTGAGCAACTGGACGCCTTCATGGAGGTCTTTGCAAGCGATGAACCGCTTTACTATGAGCGAGCTTTTCGACCGATACGACACATCGCTGTTGGCATTTGGGAAATAAAAACAGCAGACGTACGGATATTCGGATGGTTTCCCAAGCGAGACCATTTTATTGGCGTTGCCGGAGATACGACGCAGCGGGTTAAAGATTACAATTTATATACAGGCTATGCAGGCGAGGTGGAAAGATTCAGGGATGGACTTGACTTGGATGAACCCAAATATGTCCCAGGAGACCAACCAGATGCCGTCGTTTCAAATTTCTCCTACCCCTTCTAGGAGGGCCGCTGCGCGCTTTGTTAACAAAGTTCGAAGAGCCATCCAAAAAGCACTCGCAGAAGAAAAAAAGAAGGGCGGAATTAGTCAGTCCGATGTTGCGCGTGAGATCGGCATACATAGATCAGTTATTAGTCGAGAAATCAATGGCTACAGCGATATCTCGTTAGGACGAGTCGCCGAAATCGCGCACGCGCTCGGACGCGTTCCGAAGTTTGAACTTGCTGACCCGGTCAAACTTCCTAAACAAAATTACTTCACGCCCAGTCAGCCAAAGGTCATAGTTACCACCGCCTCATCGAATTCGGCGGTCGACCACAAGAATCCCAAGATCGAGACTAATGCTTCATGATGGATGTTCATGCGGTTGGGCTTTTCTGCGAGGATATCCGCGAGGAAAAGAGTGGCTTGGTGACGCTTGTTGGCGTTCTGCCTGACAACATTAGGAGCGAGTCGCTACCTGGGTTATTTCCCAAGTTAGGAATCTATGTCCGCGCACATTTTTTTTCCAAGACTCGACCCGACAGTTTAGAGATACTCATACTTGCACCAAATGGGGCTGAAGTGGTTCATGTATCTGTCGAAGATGATGCGCTCAATAAAGCGTGGGATGAAGCAGCAATTGCAGAGGACGACTATGTTGGCATAATTAGCAAGATAAACGTCAGTCCATTTCAATTTAACGAAAGCGGCACAATCAAACTTATTCTACGAGTTAATGGGGAAAAGGATTTCTTTTGCGGAAAAATGAGAATACATGACATCAGTGCCAATTCTTAGCCCGCCGTTTCGCCATTTTTGCAATCTCCGACCACTGCTCTGCCTTCAGCGTCTCAGCACGCGCCTTCCTGCCGCGCCGTCATCTACATTACTCTTACGCCGTTGCGGATTACGTGCGATGGGTGCCTTTTTCCTTTCGGCTGGCCAACAAGAGTCATAAGGGTCAGATCTCAAACTGATAGACTACAAAACTCCCTCCACCGCACGTCGCCAGCGGCGATGCTGCTGCCGTCGCGCTGCGAAGCCCTCGGTTGCCACAGGTCTGGTCCCAGCGTTCACGATTCGTTTGTGAGCGAAATTCAAGGCTGGTAGATAAGTGTTTGCGATCACCATGAGCGAAAATTGCAGTTGCGAAAGGATGTGAACTGAGTTCACAATTCTGCGTTGTTGCTTTACTGATTGTCGCCAAACTGAAAGCAGGGCCCGGAACGGCGCAAATAAGAGAACAGTCGATTGAAGAAACCCTCGAGGCCAAGAAACGACCCGGCGTTCCGCGACAAGCTGCGCGACACGGTCATGGGGATCGGCCGCAGGCTCGTCGTCGACGAGGGGCTTGCCAGTGTCCAGGCCCGCCGCATCGCGACCGAGGCCGGTTGCGCCGTCGGCTCGATCTACAACGTGTTCCATGATCTCGACGCGCTCATCATCGCGCTCAATACGGTGACGCTCGGCGAACTGGGAAGCGCCTTGAAGGCGGCTCACGACGCTTCAAAGGACGCCCCGACGCACGAACGCCTGCTGGCCCTGGCGCAGGCCTACTTCGAGTTTGCCGGCAGCAATCGCCAGCTGTGGCGCGCCATCTTCGAGCACCACTTGCCTGAAGGCGCCAAGGCGCCGCCCGAATACCGCGACGACCAGAACAGACTGTTTGCCCTCGTCGAGGATTGCCTGGTCGACGACATTGCCGATGCCGTGGAAAGACGCAGCGCCGCCCGGGCGCTGTTTGCATCCGTCCACGGCATCGTTTCGCTGGCATTGGACCGCAAGCTCGGGGAGTTCGAGCCGGACGAAACCCGCAAACAGATCGAGTTCCTGGTCGGATGCGCAGCGCGGGGCCTGAAGGTCAATTAAGCGGACCCGGTCTGGACGCGGGCGCGGCGGTGCCACGCGAACGGCACATCGTGCGGGATGCGGTTGCTGCAATGTGCGGCGGCACAACCCCGTCAACCCTTCCGGACGGCTACTTGAGGATGCGGCCGAACAACCAGCAGGACGCCTGGACGATGCCGCCTTCCGTGATGTTTCCGGAAATGACACCGGGGGAAGCGACGATATCGTAGGAGGCCGACAAGCTTTCGACCTCGAGCCAGTGAAATGCCTGGCCGGTGAACTCGTTGATGAGTTCGCGGTGGCCCTTGACGATGCCGTTGATCAGCGCGTTCGAAGACGGCGCGGCCGGATTGCCGGCGTTCTTGGCTTCAACCTCGGCGAAGAGACCGACGGGGAAGAACGATTGTGCCGCGAAGCTTGGGCCGGTGGTCTGGGCGGCGCTGAAGGACGACTCGTCGGGGTAGGCCTTCAGGTCGCGGCAGAAGCCGCAGATACGGGCACGGCAGGAGGCCGGAAAACTCTGCGTCGAGAAGGCGGCGTAATCGACAGCATCGAAAACGAGGGGATAATCGCCTTCCGATTGAGGGTTGGCGGCATCGGCGCCGACCCAAGCCTGGTAAGCGCCTTCGAAGGCGTTGTCGTCGGGGCGGGTGATGCGGGCCGTGACGTTGAGAGCGACATCGCTGGTGCCGTCGAAAAAAGGCGTCAGGCCCTTGATCTCGCGGGTGGTCCCGGCGTCGTCGTCGCTCGGAGGGCTGACGTGAAGCCAGACTTCGGCGCCCGAGCGGGAACGCCAGATCGCATAATCGCCGACGGGCGTCTTGAGGCCTTCTCGCGCGCCGTCGGCAAGACCGGCGACGAGCGACTCGAAGGCCTCGCGGTCATCGACCGCCAACCCTATCGTCTCAAGATTGCTTGCCATTTTCGCTCCCCTGCCCTGTCGTTTAGGGGCAGACCGCGACCGGCCTGCCCTTCGATACAGCGTCGTCGGCCACGCTCAGCCCAGTGCCTGCTCGATTTCGGCGGCGATGGCCTTGCCCATGTCTTCGGTGCCGACCTTCTCGAGGCCGTTCTGCATGATGTCGGCCGTGCGCAGCCCGTTGCCGAGGACGGTGGCGATGGCTTGTTCGATGATGTCGGCTTCCTTCGTCATGTCGAAGGAATAGCGTAGCGCCATGGCGAAGCTGGCGATCATGGCGATCGGATTGGCGAGGCCCTTGCCGGTGATATCGGGGGCCGAGCCGTGGACTGGCTCGTAAAGGGCCTTCGGCCGGCCGGTCTTGGGATCGGGTGGGCCGAGGGAGGCGGACGGCAGCATGCCGAGCGAGCCGGTCATCATGGCTGCTTCATCGGAGAGTACGTCGCCGAAGAGGTTGTCGGTGATGACGACGTCGAACTGCTTGGGGTTGCGGATGAGCTGCATGGCGCAGTTGTCGGCGAGGATCAGCTCGAGTTCGACATCGGGGGCGTAGGCCTTGTGGGTCGCAACCGTGACGTCGCGCCAGAGGACGCCGGTTTTCATGACGTTCCACTTGGCAGCCATGTGCATCTTGCCGGAACGCTTGCGGGCGAGATCGCAGCCGACTTTGACGATGCGCTCGATCTCGGAGGTCGTGTAGACGGTCGTGTCGACGCCGCGCTTCTCGCCATTTTCCAGGGTTACGATTTCCTTGGGTTCACCGAAATAGGTGCCGCTTGTCAGTTCGCGAAGAATGAGAATGTCGAGGCCTTCGACCAGTTCCTTCTTCAGCGAGGAAGCGTCGGCGAGGGCGGGATAGCAGATCGCAGGGCGCAGGTTGGCGAAAAGATCGTAGTCCTTGCGCAGGCGAAGCAGGCCGGCTTCAGGGCGGATCTCGTAGGGGACGTCGTCCCACTTGGGACCGCCGACCGCGCCGAAGATGATGGCATCGGCAATGCCTGCCTTTTCCATGGCGCCTTCGGAAATGGCAACGCCATGCGCATCGATCGCCGCGCCGCCGACGAGATCGCTCTCGGTTTCGAAGGAATTGGCGCCGCCCTTGCCGTTCAGAATCGCGATGATCCGCTCGACTTCGCGCATGATTTCGACGCCGATGCCGTCGCCAGGCAGCAGGAGCAGCTTGTGTGTTGTCATCTTTGGGTCTCTGAAAGTCGGAATGAATGGAGGTTAGCGCTGACTGCCAGATGGCGCGGCGCTGGTGGTGGCATGCTCTAACCTGCGAAATTCCGAGCCGCAAGTTCGACAGGCCATTTCCAGCGACGACGGGCGGCGGCCGGCGATCACGAGCAAGTTGATTGGATACACGTATTCAAACATGTCAATATGTCGCAGCTTTCGGCATCGTTTGTCGATCCGGCGGCACCCAGAAATCAGAAACTTTGGGAGTAGAGGAAATGTTGAAGACAATCACGACATTGGCGATCAGTGTGCTGATGACCATCGTTGCTGCCGCTGGCGTGCAGGCGGCAGACGACGCTCGCTACGGCAAGCAGAAGGTGGTCTATCACATCAACCTGCCGGGCGGCGATGGCGGCAAGTACTATGCTGGATCGCTGCGCAACATCCAGAACCACATCGATGCGGTCGGCAAGGACAATATTGAAGTGAAAGTCGTCATGCACGGCAATGGCGTCGATCTCCTGAAGCAGGCCAAGTCCGACCTGACCCTGCAGGGCAACGTAACCAACCTCAAAACCCAGAACGTCAAGTTCGAAGTGTGCGCGAATACGCTCACAGGCCGCAAGATCGACAAGGACAAAGATCTGTTCGAGGTCTACGACGAGGATATCGTGCCTTCGGGGGTCGCCGAGTTGAGCCGCCTTCAGCAGATGGGCTATACCTACGTCAAGCCCTGAGGCTTCGCGAGAGGCACGAGAGGCATATGACAACTCGCATTGAGCGCGCGCGGCGAGACATTCTCTCGTTGCGCGCGCACCGTACTGTCGGAATCCTGCTGGCCTGCGTGCTGGCGGCGGTGGCGGCGCGCGGTGCGGAGCCGCCGCAGCTGTCTTTGCCCATCGATTGCAGGCTCGGCGAGACCTGCTTCGTCCAGAATTACGTCGATGTCGACCCAGGACCCGGCGCGCAGGACTATATCTGCGGCGGGGCGACCTACAACGGCCACAAAGGGACCGACTTCCGGGTTCTGTCGGCGGCGGCGACCGAGGGCGTCTTTGTGCTGGCGGCAGCCGACGGAAAGGTGCTGCGCGGTCGCGATTCGATGCCTGACCGGCTGTTGCGCGATTACGCTTCCAAGGTAGAGCTGAAATCGATCGTCGGCGAAAATCAATGCGGCAACGGTCTCATCATCGATCACGGCGGCGGCTGGACGACGCAGTACTGTCACCTGAAACACGGCAGCATCGCCGTCAGGCCGGGGCAGATGGTGAAGGCCGGCGACCGGTTGGGAACGGTCGGATATTCGGGAACCGCCGATTTCGCGCATGTGCATCTGACGGTGCGGCACGACGACGTGGTTGTCGATCCGTTTCTCGGGCGCGTGGCGGCGGCGGGAACTGCCTGCGATGCGAAGGCGCAGACTTCTGAAGGGTTATGGCGAAGCGACTTGCGCGAGCGGCTTGGTTATGGCCGGTACGTCATCTTCGATGCCGGCTTTGCAGGAACCCCTCCTGACAATGACGAAATGGAGCGGGACCATCAGCCGGCGGTGGTTCGGGCGGACAGCCCGGCGCTGCTGTTCTACGCGCGGATGATCAACCTCAAGGCCGGCGACCGGATCAGCGTTGCGGTTGACGGGCCGCAAGGGTTTCGCGCCGCCAATACGACGAAGCCGCTCGATCGCAACAAGGCCGTGCAAATGATCTATGCAGGCAAGAAGCTGGTGGCCAAACGTTGGCCAGAGGGCATTTACAAAGGCAGTGTCTCGGTGCTTCGCCAGCCAGCTGAGGGCGGGGCGGCAGTGGTCGTCGCTGAGCGGCGCATCGCATTGCAGCTGCGTTAGCCCGCATTGCTCGCAGCGAAGCGTGCCGTCAACTTCCGGGGCGGGGTCATTCGGTGGGGAGAATGGGCTTGTTATCCAGGGGAAAGACGCACAGGCGGTTTTGACAGCTCCTGCAAACGCGCCTAAGCGGGTGAGACGTGCAACACGAAGCCGGCAACACCAAGTTCACAACGATTGGCAACACGGCAACCGGCAACGCAACCGATCGGCATTCCAAGCGGCGGGCTGCGCGAGCAGGCGGCGCGCTCGTTCGCCGTCATGTCTGGATACCGATGACCGAAATCGTGACCCGCTGGCCGGAAGGCCTGACGCAGACCGACGAATATCAGGCGGCGCTTGATTTCATCGAGAAGGACGACGGCCATCTGTTCGTGACGGGGCGCGCGGGCACCGGCAAGTCGACGCTGTTGCGCGCCATTCGCGACATGCTAGCCAGCGAGATGGTCGTCCTGGCGCCCACCGGGCTTGCGGCGGTCAATATCGGCGGGCAGACGATCCACTCGTTCTTCGGCCTGCCGCCGCGCCTCATCCGACCTGAAGACATCAAGCGAAGCCGCAATGGCAGCGTCATGCGCAAGCTGCAGCTGATCATCATCGACGAAGTGTCGATGGTGCGCTCCGACCTGATGTGGGCGATCGATCAATCGCTGCGGCTCAACCGGGGGCGGGCGCGCGAAGCTTTCGGCGGCTGCCGTCTAATTCTTTTCGGGGATCTGCATCAGTTGCCGCCGGTGGTGCAGGAGGCGGAAGTTGCCGAGCACCTGGAATTCAATTTCGGCGGGCCGTTCTTTTTCTCCGTTGCGTCGCTGAGCGAGGGTGCGGGGACGGCGCTCCTCGAACTCAACAAGGTGTTCCGGCAGTCGGATGAAAACCTGATCCGGGTGTTGAACCGCATCCGGGAGGGCGATGTCGACGAAGAGGATCTCGAGGCGCTGAACGAGCGCGTCTCACCCATCCGGACGCTGAGCGAAGGTGACCCGTACGTGATCCTGACGCCGACCAACGCGGCGGCGCAGCGTATCAACATTGCCTACCTCGACGCCCTGCCGAGCGAGCCGCGCGCCTACGAAGCCGGCCTGACCGGCGAATTCAGCCAGGGCGCCCACCCGACCGACTCGCGACTCGTCCTGAAGCCAGGGGCCAAGGTGATCATGCTGCGCAACGATCCCGACAGGCGCTGGGTCAACGGGTCCATCGCGCGGGTGTCGCGGCTGACCGAGGACCGTGTGTGGATCGACATCGAGGGCCGGGAGTACGAAATAGAGCAGGTGGCCTGGGAACAGAGGCGCTATGCCTACGATAAGGCTCAAGAGAAGGTGGTCGAGACGGTGGCGGGGACGTTCACACAATTCCCGTTGCGGCTCGCCTGGGCCCTGACCATCCACAAATCGCAAGGATTGACGCTCGAGCGGGCTTATATCGATCTCGGACGAGGCACCTTCGCCCACGGACAGGCCTATGTCGCTTTGTCGCGGTGCCGCGCGCTGGAGGGACTGGCACTTGCCCGGCCGCTCAAGCCACAGGACATATTGTTCGATCGATCGGCGCTTGGTTATCGCGACCGTTTTCACGCGATCTGCTGACGAACCGGCTGATTTCAAAAGCAGAATCTGCTGCGGCGCACTGATGGTCAGGGCAGGTATTTGTTGCGGTGCATTGCCCCATGTCAGCCCCGGTATACAAGGCCTTCTGATCCTTCCCCCTACCAACGTTTATGAACTGAACTGAAGATTTTTGTTGCACTGCACAATCGACCGCACTATATTGCCAATATCGCAACTGAGGTTGTCGCAATCGCGTTGAATAGATAGGCGACGCCCTCGGGCCAAATCATCCCCATCGAGTCCGCTTCGCGCATACAACACAACAGCCCCATCCAAAGGAGATCAGTCATGAACGAGCAGTTCACCCGCCAGGCCCAGGATATGTTTGCAGCCGCCAAGGATGCCCGTATTCCTGAAAACATCCAGGCTTTCGCCGAAGATTCGATCACGAAGTCGCGCGAAGCCTTCACCAAGATGCAGTCCGTCGCCCAGGACAACGCCAAGGCTGCCGAAGAAGTGATGCTGGCAGCCCAGGCCGGCGCCAAGGCTCTCGGCGAGAAGGTCGTCCATAATACGGCGGTCAACGCCCAGGCCGTGTTCGATGCCGCCGAGTCCATCGCACGTGCGAAGACGGTTCCGGAAGCCGCACGCCTGCAGGCCAACTTCTTCCAGCAGCAGCTCGCCGTTGCCGGCGCGCAGACGAAAGAACTCTTCGAACTCTCCACGAAGGTTGCCCGTCAGACGTTCGAAACGATGAACACGGCTTCGGCGAAGAACTTCGAGCAGTTCAAGAACTAAGTGAAGTCTCGTTGCCGGCGTTTAGCGCCGGGTCGAGGAAGCGGCGCGGGTTCATTCCGGCGCCGCTTTTCTTTTGTCTCGGGACCAGCAAGGCTGTTAGGCTGACGGTCATGCTGGAGACCAACCCAAACGTCTCAGTTCGCCCGGCGGTCGCGTCGGATGCAGGTGCACTGGCCGGGATCTTCGAAGAGTCCTGGCGCCAGGCCTATTCCGGCATCATCCCGCACGTCTTTTTAAGCGAAACGATCAAGCGTCATGGCGAGCGTTGGTGGACGCGCGCACTAGTGGCGGGCGGTCCGCACCTGCTGCTGGAGGTTCTCGGCCAGCCGGCAGGCTATGCCTCGTTCGGCAAGTCTCGCAGCCAGGGCCGGGAAGAGGGCGAGATCTACGAACTCTACCTTGCGCCGCTGTATCAGGGCCTCGGCTTTGGCGAGCATCTGTTCGAAGGCTGCCGCGCCCACCTCGACGATCGCGGCCTTAATGGGCTGATCGTGTGGGTGCTGCGTGAGAACCGGGGCGCGCGTTCGTTTTATGCGCATCGCGGCGGGCTTGCGAAGCATCGTTGCATCGACCTGACGACGGGGGCACGGCTTGAGAAGTTCGGGTACGTCTGGGGTTAAGTGATTGGCAGGCCTGTCATGATGCTGAAGCGCGCCTTCGAGGGTTTGATGTGCCACCAAATGCGAATCGTGCTCGGCCGATTTCCCCGATATGCAGAGTGTAGAAGTCATCACACAGCGGGCCGGGACGAGGCCATCCCGTCAATTGGAGACACCCCATGCGCATCGAAGCCATTTCAATCGGCTATAACCCGCCTGAAGATATCAACGTCATCATCGAGGTGCCGGTTGGCGGCGACCCGATCAAGTATGAGCTGGACAAAGAGGCGGGAACGCTTTTCGTCGACCGTTTCCTGTATACGCCGATGCGTTATCCGGGAAATTACGGGTTCATCCCGCATACGCTTTCTGCGGATGGCGATCCGGTCGACGTGCTCGTCTGCAATTCGCGGGCGATTTTCCCGGGAGCGGTCATCAACTGCCGGCCGATCGGCGTGTTGAGAATGGAAGATGACGGGGGCGGGGACGAGAAGATCATCGCGGTGCCTTCGTCGAGAACCACCCAGCGCTACGACAGGGTGCGCAATTATACCGATTTGCCCGACATCACGACGAGCCAGATCCAGCACTTCTTCGAGCACTACAAGGACCTCGAACCGGGCAAGTGGGTCAAGATCGAGCGCTGGGGAGACTTCCAGGAAGCCCGCAGAAACATTACTGAAGGGATCGAGCGGGCGAAGAAGGCGTGATGACTGGCGGCGCATCGGCCTGTGCGCTGAAACTCCAAGGATCGACAGGAACGCATGGCTGACGTGAAAATTGCAGTGATGGGCGCCTCCGGGCGCATGGGTAGAGCGCTGATACGCGCCGTCTGCGAGACCGAAGGGGCGGTCCTGTCGGGCGGGACGGAGCAGCCCGGTTCGCCGGCTGTCGGGGCCGATCTTGGCACGCTTGCCGGTCTTGAGCCGCTGGGAGTCGTCGTCAGTTTTGACGCCAACGCAGTCTTTGCAGGGGCAGACGCGATCCTCGACTTTACCGCGCCGGCGGCAACGGTCGGGTTTGCGCGCTCGGCGGCAGAGCACGGGGTGGCGCACATCATCGGCACCACCGGGTTCAGCACCGAGGACGAAGCGGCGATTGCCGAGGCCGGGCAACGGACGGCGATCGTCAAGGCCGGGAACATGAGCCTCGGGGTCAACCTGCTGACAGCGCTCACCCTCAAGGTCGCCGCCGCGCTCGATGTCGATTTCGATATCGAGATCGTCGAAATGCACCACCGGCACAAGGTCGATGCCCCGTCGGGGACGGCATTGATGCTGGCGGAAGCCGCGGCAAAAGGCCGTGGGGTGGCGCTGGGGGAGAAAGCCGTCCGCGTGCGCGATGGCCATACCGGGCCGCGCCGGGCGGGCGATATCGGCATGCAGAGCCTGCGCGGGGGCTCGGTCGTCGGCGATCACAGCGTGCTTTTTGCCGGAAACGGCGAGAGAATCACTTTGTCGCATCACGCCGAGGATCGCTCGATCTTTGCCCGCGGCGCCGTCAAGGCGGCGATATGGGCGCGCGACAAAGAGCCGGGACTCTATTCCATGATCGACGTTCTCGGCCTATAGCAACTGGCCAACGCCCAAAAAGAACTCCGAGGAACGCGAGAGGATGGATAACGTGCTTGTGCTGGTGCGCCACGGTCAAAGCGAGTGGAACAAGCGCAATTTGTTCACCGGCTGGCGGGATCCCGATCTGACGGAACAGGGCGTCGCCGAAGCCAAAAAGGCCGGCCAGCTTCTCAAAGCCCAGGGCATCCACTTCGATGTGGCGTATACGAGCATGCTGCAGCGGGCCCAGCGGACGCTGTCGCTGATCATGGAGAACCTCGGGCAGAGCGAGGACGGTCTGCCGGTGATCCGCGACAAGGCGCTCAACGAGCGCGACTACGGCGAACTTTCCGGTCTGAACAAGGATGAGGCGCGGCAGCGCTTCGGTGCAGAGCAGATCCTGATCTGGCGTCGCAGCTACGACGTGCCGCCGCCGGGCGGCGAGAGCCTCAAAGACACAGCTGCCCGCGTGCTGCCGTTCTACAAGACGCGTATCTGGCCGGACGTAAAGGCCGGCAAGAACGTCATCGTGGCGGCGCATGGCAATTCCATTCGCGCCCTGATCATGTATCTGGAGATGCTGACAGCACAGCAGATCCTGGAGCGGGAAGTGGCGACCGGCGTGCCGATGGTCTACCGGCTGACGTCGCACGGCCACGTCGAAAACCAGCGCAATCTGGTGGCTTGAGATTCAAGCGCGCCGCTCGCTGACGCGACCTAAGCGACCTTGCTTTCGGCGTCGCGCTTGCGTTCCTGCTTCTTGCGCTCGTTAGGATCGAGCCAGCGCTTGCGCAGGCGGATGTTCTCGGGCGTGATCTCGACGAGTTCGTCGTCGGCGATGTAACTCAGGGACGCTTCGAGCGACAGCTTCATGGGGGGCGAAAGCGTCAGGTTCTCGTCCTTGCCCGACGCGCGCACGTTGGTCAGCTTCTTGGCCTCGACGACGTTGACGATAAGGTCGTTCTCGCGCGTGTGCTGGCCGATGATCATGCCTTCGTAGACCTTGGTCTGCGGGCCGATCATCGGGGGGCCGCGGTCCTGCAGATAGAACAGCGAGTAGGCGGTGGCTTCGCCGCTGCCGTTGGAAATCAGCACGCCCGTGCGGCGGCCGGGAATCTCGCCCTTGTAAGGCGCGTAGGCGTGGAACAACCGGTTCATGACAGCCGTGCCGCGCGTGTCGGACAGCAATTCGGACTGGTAGCCGAGGAGACCACGGGTCGGGACGCGGAACACGAGCCGCGTGCGGCCGCCGCCCGACGGCTTCATTTCGACCATGTCGCCGCGACGCTCGGACAGCTTCTTGACGACGACACCTGTGTGCTCGTCGTCGACGTCGACGATAACCTCTTCGATCGGCTCCAGGCGCTGACCGGTTTCGGGTTCGCTCTTGAAGACGACGCGCGGGCGGGAAACGGTCAGCTCGAAGCCTTCGCGGCGCATGTTCTCGATAAGGATCGCAAGCTGAAGTTCACCGCGGCCGGAAACGATGAAGGCTTCCTTGTCTTCGGATTCTTCGACGCGGATGGCGACGTTGCGTTCGATTTCGCGCATCAAGCGATCACGGATGACGCGGCTTTGCACCTTGTCGCCCTCCTGGCCGGAAAACGGTCCGTCGTTGATGCGGAAGGTCATCGACAGGGTCGGCGGGTCGATTGGCTGAGCCGGGATGGCTGCTTCGATCGACGGGTCGCAGATGGTGTCGGCGACGTTGGCTTCGCTCATGCCTGCGATAGCGACGATGTCGCCGGCTTCGGCCAGGTCGACGGAGGTGCGTTCCAGGCCGCGGAACGCCAGGACCTTGGAGATGCGGAAGTTCTCGATCAGCTTGCCGTCACGGCTCAGCGCCTTGACCGACATGTTCGGCTTGACGGCGCCCGACAAGATGCGCCCGGTCAGAATGCGGCCGAGGAAGGGATCGGCTTCGAGCGTCGTCGCCAGCATGCGGAAGGCGCCCGGGTGGACCGTCGGCGGCGGCACATGCTTGAGGATCAGGTCGTACATCGGGGCCAGGTCGTCCTGCGGGCCCGACGGGTCGGCCGCCATCCAGCCGTTGCGACCTGAGCCGTATAGGACCGGGAAATCCAGCTGATCGTCATCCGCATCGCAGTTGGCGAAGAGGTCGAAGATCTCGTTGAGGACGTCGTTGTGGCGCTCGTCGGGGCGATCGATCTTGTTGATCACGACGATCGGGCGCATGCCCTGCTTGAGGGCCTTGGTGACGACGAACTTGGTCTGCGGCAGCGGGCCTTCGGAGGCGTCGACGAGGACGATACATCCGTCGACCATGTTGAGGATGCGCTCGACTTCGCCGCCAAAGTCGGCGTGGCCGGGCGTGTCGACGATGTTGATGCGGGTGTTCTTCCAGACGACGCTGGTGCACTTGGCGAGGATCGTGATACCTCGCTCGCGCTCGATGTCGTTGGAGTCCATCGCCCGCTCCGCGATGCGCTGGTTGTCGCGGAAGGCGCCGGATTGTTTCAGGAGTTCATCGACGAGCGTGGTCTTGCCATGGTCGACGTGTGCGATAATCGCGATATTGCGGATGTCCATCGGGGTTCCGAATGCTGTGGGGGCGGGTGTTTGAGCGCCTGTTTCATGGCTCTTTGGGCCCGGGCCCTGGTGTTGTTTTCGGCGCACTTATCGTGTCCGCGGCCGGAATGCGGTCCAGCGCGTCCGTCGATTGAAGCGAAGGCGTCGAAGGAATTGCTGCAGCCGCGTAGCATATCGGCGGGATAACTACCAGCGTGGCTTGGACGCAGGGGCGGGTGCTCCGCACCTCGTCCCACGGTTCAAATGGAAAGGATCGACATGGCAAAAGCCGATACGGAGTTCGTGTTTGCGCCGGTAGCGCCGGTCGTACTGGCCGTTGCGGGGCGGGAGGCGGTGTTCCCGGTGCACCGGATCTACTGCATAGGCCGCAATTACGCCGCGCACGCCCGCGAGATGGGCCACGATCCCGATCGCGAGCCGCCGTTCTTCTTCCAGAAGGCGGCAGATGACCTGACGGGAGCGGGTTTCATGCACTATCCTGCCGAAACGGCGGAGCTGCATTTCGAGATCGAGATGGTTGCGGCGCTGGGCGAGGGCGGCGAGCGGATCGCCGTTGAAGACGCTCTCGGCAAGGTCTTCGGCTATGGAGTCGGCCTCGACATGACGCGTCGCGATCTGCAGGGCGAGGCCAAGAAGATGGGTCGTCCCTGGGATACCGGCAAATCCTTCGCCGAGGCCGCGCCGTGCTCGCGAATCGTCCCGGTTTCGGCGTGCGGGCATCCCGCCGGCGGGGCGATCACGCTCGACGTCAACGGCGCGCGGCGGCAGACCGGCGACCTCAATGAGATGATCTGGTCGGTGGCAGAGCAGATCGCGACGCTGTCGCGGTTCTTTGTCCTGCGACCGGGGGACCTGATCTTTACAGGAACGCCGGCGGGTGTCGGTGCGGTTCAGCGGGGCGACCGGATGGTCGGGGAAGTGGAGGGCGTCGGGCTGCTCGAGGTGGAGGTCGTTTAGGACTACTTTCGTCGCGCTTTCCCAATGTAAATAAACCGTCGTCTCAGTTCCGATCCTCGGGAAGGCGGGGCAGGGCTGCGACCGTAATGCCTTCTTCGTCCAATTCGCGGAGTTCGCTGGTGGTGGCTTCGCCGCGGATGCCGCGCGGCTCGGCCTCCTCGTAATGGATTTTGCGCGCTTCCTCGGCGAAGGCCTTGCCGACATCTTCGGTGTTGGCTTCGACGAAGCTGCGCATTTCGCGCAGGAATTCGATGACCTTGGCCGGCGGCGGGGCTGTCGCAACCGGCACGTATGCGCCGGGGGCATTTGAGCCGGGCGAAGCAGACGAGGGCTCGACGCCGGCCGTCGGAACCGACTTTGCCTTGCCCTTCGTCGTCACCACGCTTGGGGCCATGAGGGCCTTTTCGATGTCGTCGCCGTCGCAGACCGGGCAGCGCAACCGCTTGGCATGCCGCTGTTCGTCATAGGCTGCAATGGAATTGAACCAGACCTCGAACTCATGTGCGTTCGCGCAGCGCAGCGCGTACTTGATCATCGGCTGGAACCTCCTGCGGCGGCAGCCTCGCCTGCTGCGGGAGCGGCAATCGAAAACGAGGCGTTTGGCCTCAGCGAGGGGACGCGGGCGCGGACTTCTTCCAGCTTCGACATATCGATATCGGCGGTGACGACACCGGGGCTTTCGCCGCCCTCGGCGAGGATTTCGCCCCACGGCGAAATGATGAGCGAGTGGCCATAGGTCTTGCGACCGTGCTCATGCGTGCCGCCCTGGGCGGCGGCAAAGACGAAGCACTGGGTCTCGATTGCGCGAGCGCGCAGCAGGACATGCCAATGGGCCTCGCCGGTCGGGCGGGTAAAGGCTGCCGGGACGGCGATCATGCGGGCGCCGTTGAGGGCGAGGGTGCGGAACAGGTAGGGGAAGCGCAGGTCGTAGCAAATGGTCATGCCAAGTCCGCCCCAGGGCATGGCGGCAACGACCGCCTCGCTGCCGGCGGCGTAGTTGGTGCTCTCGGAATAGACTTCGCCATTGGCGAGCGAAACGTCGAACATATGGATCTTGTCGTAGCGGGCGGCGATATTGCCGTCGGGCGCGATCAGGTAGGAGCGGTTGGCAAGTTTGTCGGGCGATTTGCGGATGGCGAGCGAACCGATGTGGAGCCAAACGGACAATTCGGCGGCGAGCGCCTTGAAGGAGGCAAGCGAGCGGTTGCGATCTTCGGGCTCGGCGGCGGCGAAAAGCGCCTCGCGCTCGACTTCCATGACGTTGGTGACTTCCGGCGTCAGCACATAGTTCGCACCGGCGGCGACTGCCTCATGGATCAATTCGCTGGCGGCGGCGGTATTGCGGTCCGGATCGCGGCCCGAGCACATCTGCACGAGACTGGCGCGAAAAACGGGCTGGGCGGAACGTTCAGGCATCGAAGCTGGCTCGATTGGTCGGTGAGACGGAGGAAAATCCAACCGCTCAACTAAACGGTGCCCTTGAGCAGCCCGTCAAGGCGGCCGTCGCGGTCGAGGGCGAAAAGTTCATCGCAGCCGCCAACGTGGGTTTCGCCGATAAATATCTGCGGCACGGTGTTGCGGCCGCCGGACTTTTCGCGCATGGCAAGACGCTCGCCCGGGCGCAGCGTGACGTCGATTTCCTTATACCCGACCCCCTTCTTGTTGAGGAGGTGCTTGGCGCGGTGGCAAAACGGGCAAAGCATCGTGGTGTAGATGACGATGGGCAGCGGGCCGGCGTCGTCGGGCTGGGCGGTGTCGTTGGTCATGCGCGCTCTTGTCTCCCTCTGCGCATTACATAGGGTTGGGAAACCCCGGCGAAAAGCCTGGGGACGAATGGGTCACGTGGTGATGCGCAGCGGGTCAGCGACGATGGCGACGGCGAGCACGTCGACATCGGTTGCGCCAGCCTTCAGAAGCGTCGTGGTGCAGGCTTCCGCCGTGGCGCCGGTGGTGATGACGTCGTCGATCAGAAGCACGCGGCGGCCCTGGATTTTGCCGAGCTGGCGGCGCGGCACCTCGAACGCGCCACGGACGTTGTCGCGGCGCTGCTCACGCGAGAGGCCGACCTGACGCTGGGTGCGCCGGGTGCGGTGCAATGCGGTAGTGTGGACCGGTAAACCGGTGATGCGTGCGACTTCCTGGGCGAGGATCGCCGACTGATTGAAGCGGCGCTGCAGGAGACGCGACCGGCTCAAGGGGACAGGGACGATAACGTCGGCATCCTCGATGAGGTCGCGACCGGCCCGGCAAAGCCAGGTTCCGAAAAGGCTGCGGACTTCGTGGCGGTCGCGGAACTTGAGGCCGTGGACGAGTTTTCGCATGGCGCCTTCGTAATGGGCGACAGCCCGCGCTCGCGCATAGGGTGGCGGTCGCGCCGCTGCTGCTGCCGAGATCATGATGCCACCGGTCGAATAGGGAAGGCGGATGCCGAGGCGGTCGCAAAGCGGTGGGCCGATGAAGTCGACGCCGCGCCAGCAGTCCGGACACAGCGCATCGCGGCTGGCGATCGCTTCCTGGCAGGCGAGGCAGACCGGCGGCATCAGCAGATCGGTCAACCAGTTCCTGAAGCTGGCGACCAGCCCTGAAACAGGGGGACTTGACGACCTTCGTGCGGCGTCGAGCGCTGGATCCCGAACATCGGCCGGTTCGGGGACGCTTTCGGGGGGTGTTGCCGCGGCGTCGAGACTGGTGTCGGTCGTGGTCATGGTTGGGGCTTGGAATGAGTTTGGACGATGCTGGGGAAGAGTCAGGGTTGGGAGGTCAACTGGCGGCGTGGTACTTTCGCCAGGGTAACCCAATGCCGGCAACAGTTATACGGGGAGTCGATGCAGCACGACGACGCCAAGCCTTTCGACCGGGAGCTGCTCGCGCGGCGGCGAAACCGCTTCGCGTCAGTCGCCGGGGCCCACGACTTCCTATTGCGGCGGGTGGCGGACGATATTGGCGAGCGCTTGCAGATCGTGCAGCGCGACTTCCCGAAGGCCCTCAACCTCGGGGCGCATAACGGGGCAGTCAGCGAACTGATCCGAAGGCTTCCCAATGTCGGGCTGGTGATCGATGCGGATGCTTGCGATGCCATGCTGTCGGCCTGTGCCGGGCCGCGCGTGCGCTGCGACGAGGAAGCCCTGCCGTTCACCGACGGCGTTTTCGACCTCGTGGTCTCCGGACTATCGCTGCAATTCGTCAACGACCTGCCGGGGACGTTCGTGCAGGTTCGCAAGGCGTTGAAGGCCGACGGGCTGTTTCTGGCTGCAATGCTCGGGGGAGAAACGCTGAAGGAGTTGCGCCAGTCCTGGCTGAGTGCCGAGGCGGACATGCTGGGCGGGGCGTCGCCGCGAGTGGCGCCGTTCGCCGATGTGCGTGCACTCGGATCGCTGGCGCAGCGTGCGGGGTTCGCGCTGCCGGTTGCCGACAGCGAGACGATCACGGTGACATACGGGTCGCCGCTCGCGTTGATGCAGGATCTACGGGCGATGGGCGCCAGCAACATGCTGACCGGACGGCGGCGCGTGCCGGTGACCCGGGGGCTGGTGCAACGGGCCTGCGAGATCTACGCGGATCTGTTTGCGCTCTACGACGGCCGCGTGCCCGCGACCTTCGAAATTCTGTCGCTGACAGCCTGGGTGCCGCATGAAAGCCAGCCAAAACCACTGGTGCCGGGGTCGGGGAAAATCAGCCTCGCAAAAGTGCTCGGGTCAAAGACAGAGGACTGAGCCGAAAGCACTCAGTCGAGCGTTGCGAGCGGAGATACCGGCAATCTCATTCCATGAAACGAATATTTATGTATACGAGCGCAAACTTGTTTCGAGTTTCCTTCGTTTTCGATGTTCTGGATGCAAATCAACGCTGTTCACCCATATAGATGAAGATATTGTAATGTGCCGTTGCTAATGTCTCTCGGGCGTTGGATGCAGCTCCGGTTTGTGCAGGCGGGCAGGCATACATTGAGACCGAGCGTGCTCGTTTAAGTTAGGCGGGCCGAGCTGCTTTCTCTCATGACGAAAGACATGTTGGGCCGACTGCATCCAACGCCCGAGTTTGTAATATCGCGATGGGCTTTTTGCGCCCTACCATCAGGCATTCGGCACGCTGGCGGATTCTCGTACGCAGTCGCGGACTGGTTTGTATACAAAAAGTCAACGCCCTGAATTAAGCATTCGATCCAGAATACTGGACGGATTATTGGCAAGCCAGTTCAGCAAATCGGTCAGCTCAGCAAATCGCGCAACAACGGTATCATCGGGGTATCGGCAGGCGGCATCGGGTAACGGCTCAGCCGGTTGGCGCGAACCCAGGCGATTTCGGGGTGCTCCGTCGGCGTGACTTCGCCTTCCCATTTGCGCAACAAAAACAGCGGCATGAGGAGATGGAACTTCTCGTAGGTGTGGCTGGCGAAAGTAAACGGGCTGAGGCAGGTTTCGCAGACCTTGATCGACAGCTCTTCCCCCAGCTCGCGGACGAGCGCGGCTTCAGGCGATTCCCCAGGCTCGACCTTGCCGCCGGGGAATTCCCAGAGTCCGGCGAGCGACTTGCCTTCCGGGCGTTTGCAGATCAGCACACGGTTGTCGGCATCGACAAGGGCCGCGGCAGCCACCAGCACGATCGGGACGGACTTGCGCGCGGACGCCTTCGGGGCGGGCTCCACGGCTTCCAGGGTACTCAACTCACTCATGTTATTCTCTTATTCTCCGCGCCCGGTAGACCGTTTCCTGCAACGCGGTCAGTCCGCGCTTCTTCATCCCGGCGTTGGCTTGCATGACGTCCTCGTCGGACAGGACATCGATATCATAGTTGGCGCCGAGCAATTGGCGAATCCGATTCTGCGGGATCGAGAATGGCGGCCCGTCCATTTCGGATTCATCGTAAGCTAGGCCGACGAGCAGGATGGGGGCCTTGCCGGTCATTCTCGGGAGCCAGTCGGCGTAGGCGGACTGGGTCGCTGGCGGCAGCGCAACGAGGCTTGCCCGGTCATAGACGGCGGCGATTTCGTGCAGGGCGTCGGCGGGCAGCGCGAAGAGATCGCCGCACCACAGTTCATAAGGGCCGGCAGCGCTGACGGTGAAAGCGCCCTGCCGACGGGTCGTGGGTGTCAGGTTCTGGCTGTCGAAGAAGGCGTCGATGGCGAACTGGCTCAATTCGACGCCGAGTACACGATAACCCTTGCCGGCCAGCCACGCCATGTCGAGGCTCTTGCCGCAAAGGGGGACGAATACAACGGCGGGCGGTGCGATGCCGAGCGCGCTCCAATGGCTGTCGAGAGCGGTGTGCGCCGCATCGCGATGGAAGCCGATGTCGCCCTTGTGCCACCGCTCGTGCCAGAACGAAGGTTCCATGAAACGCCCCTTGGTCATCGAAGGCGGAAGCCGGGTTGCCTGCCGCGAAATCAGCTGCGGTAATCCGCGTTGATCGATACGTAACCGTGAGTCAGGTCGCAGGTCCACACCGTCGCCTTGCCATCGGCGACCCCAACGTCGACGCGGATCTCGAGTTCCGCGTTCTTCATGTAGGCAGCGGCGGCGGTCTCGTTGTAATCGGGGGCGCGTTCGCCAGCCTTGGCCATCTGGCAGGGTCCAAACCAGATGTCGAGCTTGTCGCGGTCGGCGGCTTCGCCAGCCTTGCCGACGGCCATGACGACCCGGCCCCAGTTGGGATCTTCGCCGGCGATCGCCGTCTTCAGGATCGGGGAATTGGCGATCGAGAAGGCAATGACGCGGGCAGCGCGGTCGTTTTCGGCGCCAGTGACCTTGATCGTGACGTGCTTCGTCAGCCCTTCGCCGTCGCGGACGATGGCCTGGGCGAGGCTGTGCATGCTGCCCAAGAGCGCCTCGGAAAACGCATCTAACGGCATGTTTGCAGCATCGAGGGTCGGGAGCCCGCGTTCGGCTGCCTTGCCGGTGGCGAAGACGAGTACGGTGTCGCTGGTCGAGGTGTCGCCGTCGACGGTGATGCAATTGAAAGTTTTGTCGGCGGCGGCGGAGACGGCGCGCTGCAGGAGCGGCTGAGATATCGCGAGATCGGTTGCCAGATAGGACAGCATCGTCGCCATGTCGGGGGCTATCATGCCGGCCCCCTTGGCGATTCCCGAAAGGCGGGCGCTGCCGTCGCCGATTCCGGCCAGAGTGGCGGTCGTCAGCTTGGGAAAGGTGTCGGTGGTCAGAATCGCCCGCGCGGCTTGCGTCCAGGCATCGCTGCAAGCGGCTGCGGCAAGGCCGTCCAACAGGTGGGCGAACTTGCCGACGTCGAGCGGCTCACCAATAACGCCGGTCGACGAGATGAACACTTCTTCAGGGGCGCAGCCGACGGCTTTCGCGGCCGCCTCGGCGGTCAGCCTGACGGCTTCCTCGCCGCGTTTCCCGGTGAAGGCGTTGGCATTGCCGGAATTGACGACAAGGGCGCGGGCGCGGCCATGCTTGAGCTGCTCGGCGCACCATTCGACGGACGCGGAGCGCGTTTTCGATTGGGTGAGGACGCCGGCGACGACCGTTCCGGGATCGAACACTGCGAGCAGCAGGTCGGTGCGGCCGGCGTAGCGGATGCCGGCTGCGGCGGTGGCAAAGCGGACTCCGGGGATGACCGGCATGTCGGGCAGGGATTTGGGAGCGAATGGGGAGACGGGATAAGGTTTACCCATCGACGGGAATCCGTAATCAATTTGAGGAGCCGAAACGCTCCGGGGGATTCCGGGGGATCCCGGAACACTGGCCGGAACCCGGCCGGAACCCGGCCGGGACTTGGCCGGACCACGGCCGGGATGGCCTCTGCGCGCGCTGACGTTACTTCTTCTCTTCAGCGGCAGGGGCAGGGGCAGCGCCAGGCTTTTCTTCGCCAGCCGCCTGGGCGTCCTGGGCCTTCTTCATTTCCTCTATCTGCTTGATCACCTGCTGCTGCTGGTCGTCGGCGCGCTTCTGTTCTTCGGCCACCTGCTTCTTGATGTCGGCGTCTAGGTAGTCGATCTTGGCGCCGCTGCGCAGTTCCTGAGCCACGGCCTGGGCCTTCTGGTGGATCATGCCGTTGAGGATGCGTTCCTTGACCTCGTCAAACTTGGGAAGCGGCTTCTGGCGCTTTTCCTCGACCACGATCAGATGCCAGCCGAAACGGCTCTGCACCGGCTCGGAGACTTCGTTGAGGTCGGCCGAGAACGCAGCCTCCTCGAACTGCGGCACCATCTGGCCGCGTGAGAAAAATCCAAGCAGTCCGCCGTTGTCCTTGGTGCCGGGGTCCTTGGAGAATTCCTTGGCCAGTTCCGCGAAATTGGCGCCGCGGGCGAGCTTTTCCTTGATGTCGCGGGCTTCGGGTTCGGTCTCGACGAGAATGTGGCGGGCCTTGACCTCTTCTTCAGGCTTCATGCCCTTGACGCGGTCCTCGAAGAAAGTCTTGGCGGCGGCTTCGCTCACCGATGCCTTGATCTTGCTTTCGAAATAGGTTTCACGCTTGGCGCGGCGTTCGAAGTAGGCGAGCGCGCTGTCGAGATCCTGGCCGTTGGCTGCCTTCTCCTTTTCGAGGGCATCGGCCATCAATTGGGTCTCGATGACGTATTCCACGAGGACGCGGCGGCGGGTCTCAGGGGGGAGCTGGCCGAGATCGGAACCAATTTCAGTTTCGGCAAGCGCGACATCGCGTTCCGTGATGTCGTGGCCGTTGACGGTGGCGATGACCGGTTTAACCTCTTCAGCGGCAGCAGGCGCGAGGGCTGCGAATGAGAAGCCGGCAGCCAGTACCAGAATTGCGATCGGGCTCGATTTGCTCAACATATTTGCGATCATTGGCTCTCAACTCGGTTTTCAGGGGTCATTTTCGTGCGACGGCGGGCGTGTTCGCTTGGAAGGCCGTGCCAACCTTGCGCGCAACGAGTGGATTATCGCGGGCCGTTAGACCAGAGCAGCCGCGCCCTGCCAAGTGAAGAATTGGACAGGACGGACGGGATTGAAGCGGGCTACAGGCTGTTCGCCGCGTTGACAATCGTTGCCAGCGTTCCTTATTGCTGTGCAGCCGTGATGCCACTGGGGCTTCGCCAACAGATGACTCGCGTCCAGCGTTCTCGTCCCGTTCTGCCTGAGGTTCGCCATCAATACCAGCCGAACCACAGGTGAAACCCCAGCTGCCGCCTCGTTTGCGGCCGCACCCCGCCGTTTGCGGAGCTGCCTGTTCACCGTTCACCGTCGGCCGGATATCCCGTCCGCACCACGCCTCTCGAGGACTTTGATGCTTTCTCTCGGCACAATCGCGACCAAGATTTTCGGTTCATCCAACGAGCGCCAGGTGCGCAAGTTTCGACCACGGGTGGAGGCGATCAACGGGCTTGAAAACGAGCTCGCTGTCCTCAGCGACGACGAATTGCGCCGGCGGACCGCGACTTTCAGGGAGGATCTGGCCAACGGCGCCAGCCTCGACGACCTGCTGGTGCCAGCCTTCGCGACCGTGCGCGAAGCCGCAAAACGCACGCTCGGCCAACGCCACTTCGACGTGCAGCTGATCGGCGGGATGGTGCTCAACAGCGGCGACATCGCCGAGATGAAAACCGGCGAAGGCAAGACGCTTGTGGCGACACTGCCGGTCTACCTCAACGCGCTGACCGAGCGCGGGGTGCACGTCGTGACCGTCAACGATTACCTCGCCAGCCGCGACGCGGAGTGGATGGGGCAGGTCTACCGCTTCCTCGGACTCACCGTCGGTTGCATCGTTCACGGGCTCGATGACGAGCAGCGCAAGGCGCAATACGCCTGCGACGTGACCTATGCAACCAACAACGAGCTCGGATTCGACTATCTTCGCGACAACATGAAGATGAGCGCCGAGGAGATGGTGCAGCGTGGGCACGCATTCGCGATCGTCGACGAAGTCGACTCCATCCTTGTCGACGAAGCGCGCACGCCGCTGATCATTTCGGGCCCGCTCGAAGACAAGGCCGATCTCTACGTGGCGGTCGACAAACTGATACCGAAGCTTCAGCCCGAGCATTACGACATCGATGAAAAGCAGCGGCAGGTGGCGCTGTCGGACGCCGGCAACGAATTCATGGAAGGGCTGCTGGCGGACGCCGGCCTGTTGAAGGGTACCACCCTTTATGACATCGAAAACGTATCGGTCGTGCATCACATCAATCAGGCGCTGCGTGCGCACAAGCTGTTCCAGCGCGACAAGGACTACATCGTCAAGGGCGGCGACGTCGTCATCATCGACGAGTTCACCGGACGCATGATGCCGGGGCGGCGGTATTCGGAAGGACTGCACCAGGCGCTCGAAGCCAAGGAAGGCGCCGAAATCCAGCCCGAGAACCAGACGCTGGCGTCGATCACCTTCCAGAACTACTTCCGCCTTTACGATAAGCTGGCCGGGATGACCGGCACAGCTGCGACTGAAGCTGCCGAGTTCATGGACATCTATGGACTCGACGTGCTGGAAATTCCGACCAACGTGCCGGTCGGCCGTGTCGACGAGGACGACGAAGTCTACCGGACGCAGGAAGAAAAATACCGCGCCATCATCATGGAATTGTCGGATGCGGTGCGCCGCGGGCAGCCGGTGCTCGTGGGTACGGCGTCGATCGAGAAGTCGGAATATCTCTCCGAGCTTCTGAAGGACAAGAAGTACATCGGCGACCTGGGCCAGAAGATCCTGGCGCAGGCCGAGACGTTCAAATCGCCGAAGGAGGCCGAGTATCGCGCGCACCTGGAAGATGTCGGCCAGCACCTCGTCGAACTTGCCAGGTCGGCAAAGGCGGGAAAGCCGCTGATCGATCACAAGGTTCTCAACGCGCGCTATCACGAGCAGGAAGCCAGCATAATCGCCCAGGCCGGCGTACCCGGCGCCGTGACGATCGCCACAAACATGGCCGGCCGCGGCACGGACATTCAGCTCGGCGGCAACGTCGAGTTCCGCCTGCGCGACTGGCAGGACGAGGAGGCGCGCCAGGGTCGTGAACCTTCGGAAAGCGAGATCAAGGCCAAGCGCCAGGAGATCGAGGCCGATGTCGCCGAAAACAAGCGGAAAGCCCTGGAAGCGGGCGGGCTCTACGTCGTTGCGACCGAGCGCCACGAGAGCCGGCGCATCGACAACCAGCTGCGGGGACGGTCCGGCCGCCAGGGCGACCCCGGCCGGTCGAAGTTCTACCTGGCGCTCGACGACGACCTGATGCGGATCTTCGGGTCCGACAAGATGGACGGCATTCTCAGCAAGCTCGGCATGCAGGAAGGCGAGGCGATCACGCACCGCTGGATGAACAAGTCGCTTGAAATGGCGCAGAAGAAGGTTGAAGCGCGCAACTACGACGCCCGCAAACACGTCCTCAAGTACGACGACGTGATGAACGACCAGCGCAAGGTGATCTTCGAGCAGCGTCTCGGCATCATGGAGAGCGAGGATGTTTCCGAGACGGTCAATGATCTGCGCCGCCAGGTCGTCGGCGAACTCGTCGCGAAGCATATTCCCGAGAAGGCATATGCCGAGCAATGGGACGCCGATGGGCTTACCGAAGCCGTCAAGAACCTGTTCGGGCTCGACCTGCCGATCAAGGACTGGGCCGAGGAAGAAGGCATCGCGGACGAAGAAATCGAGGAACGGCTGATCAAGGCCGTCGACGAGCGTGCGGCGGCCAAAGCCGCGGAGATCGGACCGGAACTTTTCCGCCAGATCGAGAAAATGGTGCTGTTGCAGACGCTCGATCACCTGTGGCGCGAGCACCTCGTCATGCTGGAACATCTGCGCCAGGTGATCGGTTTCCGCGCCTATGGACAGCGCGATCCGCTCAACGAATACAAGACCGAAGCCTTCGTCCTGTTCGAAGCGCTGCTGGGCCGCTTGCGGGAAGCAGTGACCGGCCAGCTCATGCACATCGAATTGGCGCCCAATCAGGAAGAAGAGTTCCTGCAGTACGACGAACTGCCGCCGATGGAAGCTCACCACATCGATGCGACGACTGGGCTCGACGAGTTCGAAATGGCGGATGCCGTGATCGAGGGCCGCGCCCGATTCGATGACGGGCGTGAAGAAAGACGCGCGCCGCTGCAAACGCGCAAGGGCGCCGATACGGTCAATCCGAAAGATCCCGCGACCTGGGGCAAGGTCTCGCGCAATGCGTCATGCCCTTGCGGTTCAGGCAAGAAGTACAAGCACTGCCACGGCCGAAACGATTGACCTGGCGGGGGGTGGCTAAAAAGTTTCGCTAATGGCCGACTGATGCTATGAGCAGCCGCCGGAAGGTAGGCGCTCCGGCTCGCACCCGGGGGGGAAGAGTCGCACGGAGGTAGAGCCGCGTTGCGGATTATGGGGCTGGTCGCCGCGACCCATGACAGTGGATTGGCGCTTCTCGACGACGGGGTGCCGACCCTCGTCCTAGAGGAGGAGCGGCTCAACAGGGAAAAGCGCACGAAGGCTTTTCCGCGGCACTGCCTCATCGAGGCCATGGGGCCGCGCGCGGTGGGGCTTGCCGAAGTCGACCTCATTACGGCGCCCTGGGACGAAGTCAAGCTGCGGCAAAGCTTCGCGCAGGTCATTTTGAGCGGGCTGCCGCATAGCCTCAATCTGCTGCGCGAAAATACGCATACCCCGCAACGCAACGAGATCGTGCGGCTCAGCGCCATCCTGAGCCGGCGGCTGAACCGTATTACCGAAGGTCTCGTGAAAGTGCCGCCGATATTGTGCATCGGCCATCACGATTCGCACGCGGCGGCGTTTTTCGTTTCGCCCTTCGAAGAAGCAAACATCCTGGTCATGGACGGTTTCGGCGACGACGCAGCTTCCAGCGTGTATTCGGGGCGCGGCAACCGGATCGAGCGACACGGCCAGGAGAGCATCCTGAATTCGATCGGGCTCGTCTATACCTTCGTGACGAAATTTCTCGGCTTCCGGGGGTTCTCGGACGAAGGCAAGGTGATGGCGCTCGCCGCATGCGGGGACGACAGCTATGTGCAGCGGTTCCGGGATGTGATCGGGCTCAAGGCGGGTGGGCGGTACGCCGTCAACATGGACTACTTCCAGTATCCCAGATACGGCGAGCTGAAGCCCTTGTCGGCCAAGTTCTACGAGATTTTCGGGGAGCCGCGCCGACCTAGGAGCCTGCTCGAAGACCGGCATCTGGCGATTGCGCATGCGCTGCAAACCGTCACCGAAGAGGTCGTCGTTCATATCGTCCGGGCGATGGTCAAGGAGCGGCCGTCGCCCAACCTCGTCATGACCGGGGGGGTAGCGCTCAATTGCGTGGCGAACGCCAAAGTGCTGGAGCAGACGGACGTCGAACGCGTCTGGGTGCCGCCGTGCGCCTCGGATACCGGTGCGCCGCTTGGCAGCACGCTTTGGCATTGGCATCAGACCCTCGGCAAGCCGCGCGGCTTCGAGCTGACGCATGCCTCCTACGGTATCGCCTATTCGAATGACGAGATCGCCGAAGCGCTTGCCGAGGCCGGCGTGCAATCGGAAATTGTCAGCGACGGCGAACTTGTCAAACGGGTGGCTCTCGATCTCTCCCAGGGCAAGATTGCCGGTTGGTTCCAGGGGCGCTTCGAGATGGGGCCGCGGGCGCTCGGCAACCGCTCGATCCTGGCCGATCCGCGTCAGGCCGGAATGCGCGATATCCTGAATGCGAAGATCAAGCACCGCGAGGAGTTCCGGCCTTTCGCACCGGCCGTGCTTGAGGAACGGGCGGCAGAATTCTTCGAGATCGCGCAGCCGGATCCGTTCATGACGCTGGCGCCGCATGTGCGCCGGGAAAAGCTCGGCGTCATTCCGGCCGCGGTTCACGTCGATGGGACGGGGCGTATCCAGACGGTCTCGCGGGCGGCAAATCCGCTGTACTACGATTTGATCGCCGAGTTCGGAGTTCTGACGGGCGTGCCGGTGCTGCTGAACACGAGTTTCAACCGCCATGAACCGATCGTGGCGCGGCCGAGAGAAGCGATCTCGTGCTATCTGCGCACCGGAATGGATGTGATGGCGATCGGCAACCATTACGTGACCGATCGCAGTGCGTCTGCGCGCAGCCGCGCGGAAATGACCTTCACGCCGGGGCCGATCTAAGTTGTCAGCTTCAAGGCCGGTGACGCAGATCGGCGCTTTGCCGGCGCTTCGTTTTCCGCCTTTTCTCGGCGTAGCTGCGGGCGGCGCGCGTCTGTTTGAGGGCGAGATGCCTGCGGCAGCTGGCGAGCCGCAGGTTGCATTTCACGCTTACCGACGGCATCGCGCGGTAGGCGCTCTTGGCGGCCTTGCCGACAGTCGTGGCGCTAGAGGCGCGCGCGAGCGCTTGCTGGCGGCGGCGCAGGATCTGGCTTGGGGGCGTTTTCAGGAGCCGAACCAGACGCTGTTGCGTTCCGTTGAGCGTTGACCACCGGGAGGGGTGGCTGACAATGCTTTGTAACTGCTCCTCGGCGTCCAGGATCTGTGCGGTTTGCCCGCACACGGCTAAAGGGCTCGATGCCAGGCCCACCTCCGCGGGGCGACCGTCTCGAATGCTGTACTGGCCGTTGCAGACGCTGACGTCAGGTGGCAGTCGCGTCGTCTCAAAGGAGTCGTATCCGGTCTTGAGATTGCGCCAGAAGTCGGCCCATTGGCTATTCCGGTGCTTTTCGAGATTTGCCTGCGTCATGCGGAACGGGAAGACGTGGACAGGCACGTGTTGCTGCCCGGCCTTGAGCGCGTTCTGGACGAGGCCGTAGACTTCGGAGATAACCGGATTGGTCATGGCGAAGCAGCCGACCGACGAGCAGCCGCCGTGGACCAGGATGTAGGAGCCTGTGCGCAGGAGCGAGCGGTCGTAGACGTTCGGGAACCCGAGATTGAGCGATCGCGGCCAGCGTCCGGAGCGGTGCATCTGGCGGCGGGTGACGGTGTAGAAGCCTTCGGGGGCCTGCTTGTCGCCCTCGACGAGCTTCGGTCCAAGCGTGCCCGACCAGTGGCAGATCGGGTAGGTCGCGAAGAGGACGTAGCGCTCACCCTTCTGCATCCACAACTCGAGTTGGGATTCGTCCTTGAAGATGCGGATGAGGACGGGCGTGCCTTCTGTCAGATCCAGCTTCTGCAGCCGTGACGCGGTTTCGCTGACTTCGGGCGTTCCAGGCAGCGGCAGCGCGCCACGGGCGGCCTGACGCTGGCGCTCGATACGGTCGGGAGCTACGTCCTTCAGTTCGATCGTGAGGGCGGCAGCGGTCGTCGGCTGATGGCTCAGCATGGCGACGGTAAGCGCTGCGCAACCGAGGGCTCTCAACGTTGCAACGGCGAGTCTCCCCGACAGCGCGACGGCGAAACCGGCGATGGGGTCAGTCGATTTGGCGGCGTTATTCAATCTTCCAGGCCCTGAGTCGATTTGGTGGGCGTGCTGCAGTTTAATACAGCATGGGGATGACCAAACGGCAAAACCCGCTTTTAGATTAGCAAATTGAAGCGGACGTCGTAACCCGCCGGCGTCCGGCCGACGCCGCTTTCGCGACTTCGGCCGTTGGCGCTTGCGGTTCGGCGGGGGATTGGGGCGAGACCTGTCAATTTGTCGCAACAGAATTCGAGGACTTGCAGCTGCGCGTCAGGCTTCGGCTGCCGTCATTTCCAGCGGACCCGGGGGAGACAGCATAGCGCTGGCCGCAGATGTCGACGTGCGGGGGAATTCCGCTGTTCTCGAACAGATCATGGACCGTCTTAAGTTGCGTCCAGAAAGCGTGGAGGGGGTGATCCTTGCGCTGGGCGAGATTGGCGTCGGTCAGGCGAAACGGCATGGCCTGGACCTGGAAGCGCTTCTGGCCGCCATTCAGCGCCGCGGTGACGATGCGCCAGATTTCGTCGACGACGGCGTTGGTCATGGCATAGCAGCCGACGGAAGAGCAGCCGCCGTGGACCATCAGATAGCTGCCGGTGCGGCCGTGGCTGCGGTCGTAGAGGTTCGGATAGCCCAGGTTGAAGGAGCGGTGCCAGCGGCTGGCGGGATTGAGCTGGCCGGCGCTGACGGTATAGATGCCTTCCGGAGACTGGTGGTCGCCCTGCTTCAGCTTGGGGCCGAGGCGGCCGGAATAGCGGCAGATCGGGTAGGTCGCAAAGCGCTCGAAACGGCCATTCTTCTGCAGCCAGATTTCAAGCTCGAACTCGCGCTTGAAAATGCGCACCAGGACCGGCGAGCCGAGCTTGAGGCCGGCAGCCTCAAGGCGGGAGTCGAGGCCGTCGAGGTCGGGCGTGCCGGGAAGCGTCCAGCCAAATGCCCAGTATGTCGAGCGCCAGATGCGCTGGAAGGCAATCGCACGGTTGTCGTCGCTGGCAATGAAGCCGCCGATACGGTTGCCGAGAAGCGCTTCGAGTTTCGATTCCACGAGGGCGGCGCCGACCAGCATGGCGACGGCGACCATTGTCAGCGTTACCGTGGACAGCACCCCTGCTGCGCGTTGCCTGAACTGATTGGCCGCCATATCGCCTTCCGCCGCGGATGTGGTCGCACACATCGCTTCATTCGACACTTCTTAGGTTCGTGTCAGGTGCAAGCGCGTGTTGGGCTCTTTGTTTGCCAACACTGCCTTGCTTGACACTTCTCATGTTCGTGTCAGATGCAAGCGCGTGTCGGGCTCTTTGTTTGCCAACACTGCGCAAGCGCGTGTCGGTCATTGCAGCCTGCAAACGCGTCAGGTTTTGGGCGTTGTCAGTCGGCTCAGAAGCCCAATGACGCGAGGGGATTGGTGGAGGTCGCGGTCGACGTCGATGGTTCGAGCGCGCTCTGGTTCATGCCCAGGCCGTAGGGCACCAGCGTCTGGACACCGTTGCTCGCGACTGTGCGCATCTTCGGTCCAGGAGCCTTGATCGTTTCGAAGGCGATCTGTTCTTCCGATGGGCGCGGCACGAAGGGTTCGATGCTTGGCTTCGTGAAGCGCGGGCAGTACCCGTTGGGATCAAGAGACTTGTTCGACGGCCAGGCCACGTTGACGATGTACTTGCGCTGGCAGACCACGACGTTCGGTGGAATGCGGTGCGCCTCGAAGTGATCGTAGCCTTCCTTCAGCGTCTTCCAGAAGCCATACCACTGGTTCTTCTTGTGCCGCTCCAGATTGGCCTCCGTCATGCGGAACGGGAAGGCGTGAACCTGGAAGTCTTCCTGACCGTTGCGGAACGATTCGCGGGCGAGGGCGTAGATTTCCTCGATCAGCGCATCGGTCATCGCGTAGCAACCCGCCGAGCGGCATTTGCCGTGCACCATGAGGAAATCGCCGGTGCGGTTGAGCGATTTGTCGTAGTCGTTGGGGTAACCGAGATTGAATGCGATGTGGAACGAAGAGTTCGGGTTCAACTGGTGCTTGGCGATCGTGTAGAAGCCTTCGGGAGCCTGCTTGTCGCCCTGCTGCACCTTGGGGCCGAGGTCGCCGGACCAATTGCAGATCGGGTAGGTCTTGTAGTGGTAGAAGCGGCCGTCGTCGCGCGCCTTCCAGACCTCAAGTTCGGATTCTTCCTTGAAAATGCGCACGAACATCGGCGCGCCGGGCTGCATGCCCTTGCGGCCAAGCAGCATCAAGGCTTCCTTGGAAAGCGGCTGTTCGGCGGGTGGAAGTTGAGGTGCGCCAGCACAAGCGGCCACGAGCATCGCCGCAGCAATGCCGAGCAGGATGACGCGAAAGCCTGACAGGCTTCGATGTCCCAAACGGACCGAACTCATAACGTAGTGCCCCTTAACGAACGCCAACCACATTCGAATCAGCATCGTTAACAGCACGTTAACATCTGAAAAAAGAGTTGGCGATGGTCTTAGCAATCAACTTTTTCCCTGATTCGCAATCTGTCAGTCGAATGCGGCGTTGTCGCGGCATTCCGAAGGCGTGTTTTTGCTCCAAGAGATTGAAACAAAAGCGGAAAAAGTCTGAGAACTGACGTCGCCGGGCGGGCCGACGGTCAGATCCGACTGTCGCGGCGCTGTGTCGCCGGCTTGGTTGTGGGTGTCGTGGGCGACTGCATGACCGACTTATCCATGTCCGGCACGGGTGTCGGGCATGTGCCGGCAACACGGGTTTTCGACACTGACAGTTGGTTTGCAAGCGTCAAATCGAGAAAACTAGAGGTTGCGGCCCATCTGCAGAAAGCGGTCGTGGCGTTGGCGGCGGACGCGTTCCGGTGGCATGGAGTCGTATTCGGCGAGCGCCAGGGCGACCGCGGTGCCGAGGGCGTCCATGGCGCTCTTCGGGTCGCGGTGTGCGCCGCCTACCGGCTCGGAAACGATGCCGTCAATGACGCCCAGCTCCTCGAGGTCCTGGGCGGTGATCTTCATGGCGGTGGCGGCTTCCTCCTTTTTGGCGGAGTCGCGCCAGATGATTGAGGCAGCGCCTTCCGGCGAGATCACCGAATAAATGGCGTGTTCGAGCATAAGGATGCGGTTTGCTGTTGCGATGGCGACGGCGCCGCCAGACCCGCCCTCGCCGATGATGACGGCAATGATCGGCACGCCGAGGCCGAGGCAGCAATCGGTCGAGCGGGCGATGGCTTCGGCCTGGCCACGTTCCTCGGCATCGATGCCGGGATAGGCACCCGCGGTGTCGACCAGCGTGATCACCGGCAGTCCGAAGCGGTCGGCCATTTGCATCAGGCGGACGGCTTTGCGGTAGCCTTCGGGCATGGCCATGCCGAAGTTGTGCTTGATGCGGCTTTCGGTGTTGGAGCCCTTTTCGTGGCCGATTACCATGACCGAGCGACCGCGGAAGGTTGCCGGACCGCCGACTATCGCCGGGTCATCGGCGAAGTATCGGTCACCCGACAGCGGCGTGAAGTCCTTGAACAGCCGCTCGATATAATCGAGGCAGTGGGGCCGCTCTGGGTGCCGGGCAACCTGGGTCTTCTGCCACGGGGTCAGCTTTGAATAGGTTTCGGACAGCGCCGCGCGGGCCTTCTCCTCGAGCTTCTTGATCTCGCCCGTGAGGCTTTTCTCGGTGTCCTCATCGATCAGAGCGCGCATCTCGTTGACCTTGCTTTCGAGTTCCGCGATCGGCTTCTCAAAGTCAAGATAGGTGCGCAGCGAGGGGCTGCGCTCAACGGGGAGATCGTCCGAAATTTCGTCGATGCTTGCCATATCTCTGCAGGCCTCTGGGTGCCTCGGCGGTACCGGAGTTGAAATAGTTTCAGGCTGTTAGAGCGAGCGGAAGGGACGGTGTCAAGCGACGCAGGCGCGCAGCATGAACGGCGCCCGCTTCGTTGTCGGGCATCGGCGGCGATACCCAGGCCACTGACGACAACAGTTCGTCAGCGACGGGCAGATTTTGACGTGATGGTTGAAGGGCGGCGCTTGAGAATTCTCCAAACGCCGCCCTGTTCGCATGCTTCGATATTCGATCCGGGACCGAACCTCCAACAGACGTGAGGCTCAGCCCCGGTCAACCATCCCTGGATCGGGATCAGCCCGAAGGCTTAGTCTCAGACTGCGGGTCGAGCAACGTCGAAGCGGTCCGCGTTCATCACTTTGGTCCAGGCCGCGACGAAGTCACGTACGAACTTCTCCTCGGCATCGTCCGCGGCGTAGACCTCCGCGAGCGCCCGCAACTGCGAGTTCGACCCGAACACGAGATCGACACGCGTACCGGTCCACTTGACTTCGCCGGTCTTGCGGTCGCGTCCTTCGAAAACGACCTGGTCGTCCGACACCGGTTTCCACGCCTTCCCCATGTCGAGGAGATTCACGAAGAAGTCGTTGGTGAGTTTTCCAGGCTGCTTAGTGAAGACGCCGTGCTGGGCCTGGCCGTGGTTGGCACCGAGCACGCGCAGACCGCCGATCAGAGCGGTCATCTGCGGCGCAGTCAGCGTCAGGAGCTGGGCCCTGTCGATCAGCATCTCTTCTGCAGACACGGAATATTTCGTTTTGGCAAAGTTGCGGAAGCCGTCGGCCTCCGGCTCCAGCGGCTCGAAGGATTCTGCATCGGTCTGGTCCTGTGTCGCGTCCGTGCGGCCCGGAGTGAAGGCGACATCGATTGCGTGACCGCCAGCGTTCGCAGCCGCCTCGACAGCTGCGCAGCCGCCGAGGACGATGAGGTCGGCCAAAGAGACTTTCTTGCCACCGGACTGAGAGTCGTTGAATGTCTTCCGGATTTCTTCGAGCGCAGCAAGGACCTTGGCGAGTTTTGCAGGTTCGTTGGCTTCCCAGTCCTTTTGCGGCGCGAGGCGGATACGTGCACCATTGGCACCGCCACGCTTATCGGAGCTGCGGAAGGTCGATGCCGACGCCCACGCGGTGGAGACGAGTTCGGCAATCGATAGTCCCGAAGCGAGCACCGTGGACTTGAGATCCGCGATATCGTTTGCATCGACCAGTGGGTGGTCGGCGGCCGGGATGGGATCCTGCCAGATCAGATCTTCAGCGGGAACCTCGGGGCCGAGGTAGCGCACCTTCGGACCCATATCGCGATGGGTCAGCTTGAACCAGGCGCGGGCAAAAGCGTCCGCAAACTCTTCCGGGTTCTCGTGGAAATGACGCGAAATCTTCGCGTATGCCGGGTCCATGCGCATCGCCATGTCGGCAGTGGACATGATGATCGGCACTTTTTTGGAAGGATCTTCAGGATCGGGCGCCATGTCCTTTTCCTTCAGGTTCTTCGGCGTCCACTGGTAAGCGCCGGCGGGGCTCTTGGTCAGCTCCCAGTCGTAGCCGAAGAGGACGTCGAAATAGCCCATGTCCCACTTCGTCGGGTTCGGCGTCCAGGCGCCTTCGAGACCGCTGGTGGTGGTGTCGCGTCCCTTGCCGCTCTTGTAGCTGGAGAGCCAGCCGAAGCCCATCGCCTCGATCGGCGCGGCTTCCGGCTCGGGACCGAGCAGGGCGGCGTCGCCGGCGCCGTGCGTCTTGCCAAAGGTGTGACCACCCGCGGTGAGCGCGACGGTTTCGTAGTCATTCATGGCCATGCGCGCGAAGGTTTCGCGGATGTCGCGCGCCGAGGCGAGCGGATCGGGCTTACCGTCGGGCCCTTCGGGATTGACGTAGATGAGGCCCATCTGCACGGCGGCCAGCGGATTTTCGAGATCACGGTCGCCGGAATAGCGGCTATTGGGTTTGTCGCTTGAGGCAAGCCACTCGGTTTCCGAACCCCAGTAGATATCTTCTTCCGGCGCCCAGATATCCTCGCGGCCGCCGCCAAAGCCGAAAGTCCTGCCGCCCATCGATTCGATCGCGACGTTGCCGGCGAGAACCATCAGGTCGGCCCAGGAAATCTTGCTTCCGTATTTCCGCTTGATCGGCTCAAGCAATCTGCGCGCCTTGTCGAGGTTGCCGTTATCGGGCCAGCTGTTGAGCGGCGCGAAGCGCTGGTTGCCCGAACCTGCGCCGCCGCGGCCGTCGGCGGTTCTGTACGTGCCGGCACTGTGCCAAGCCATGCGGATAAAGAGGCCGCCGTAATGACCATAGTCGGCGGGCCACCACTCCTGGCTGTCGGTCATCAGCGCGGTGAGGTCCTTTTTCAATGCTGCGAGATCGAGCTTCTTGAACTCGTCGGCGTAGTTGAACTCTGCTCCCAAGGGGCTCTCTGCCGCGGTGTTCTGGTGGAGAATCTTGAGGTTCAACTGGTTTGGCCACCAGTCGCGGTTGGATCGATATCCAACGGTCGCGGCGCCATGCATCACCGGGCAACCAACCGATGACTTATTGAGGTCCTTTAGCTCGGCAGACATTTCATCTCTCCATCGCGTGCGAATGTGTCGTGAGGCATTTGCTTAGAACCGGCTCGTAGCCGAAAGCCGCCATAAGGTAAAGTTTCCTTCTCTGATTTTTTACATAAGACAACCTGATGACGCTTGCCGTTCGGCCCGCTGAGGAAGCGCTAACGCTCCGCCAGACCGGCGGCTGGGGGCGAGCCATCCTCCGGTCACTTCGGGATAACCCGTGCACACATAAGCCATATCTCGTTTCTGGAAATTGATGTCTCGCAAATTGAAGCGGGTTGCGACACGGGCCAGACGGGCAGGACCGCCGTTCAAAGCAAACGGTCAGGTGACCTGAAATCAGAGCTTTGTCGGAATCAGGCGGCCATGAATGGCCTGTCCAGTCGGCGTTCCGGTCGGGGAACCACCTTCGGGTTCGACGCTGATGCCGAAGGTTGCCTCCTGAAGGAGGTCTGGATCGTAGGGAAGAGTTTTGCGGGTCGGTTGCGAGGGGTCGTCGAGCAGCCCGAGCGACCGGGGCTTGTCTCCCAGACGGTCCGATGCAATCCACAACTGATAGGTTTTGCCCGGTGTGGGTCTTGCCGTGACCGGCCGCACGACGATCTGGCGGGACTTCAAATCAATCGACATGACGAATACCGGCTGTTCATCGTTGCTTTGGAACACGGCGACGAACCGCTCTGCAGACGGAGCGACCGGGGCTTGCCGAAACACCAAGAACGCACCCAGGCTCGCTGCGAGCGCATAGCCGCCGACCGCGGCGGTGCGCCAACGGTTCAATGAGCGGCGCAGTTTTGCGGGTTCATCGATCAGGAGCGGTGTGGGGCTGTCGGTTCGGGCAATGCGATTGTTGATTGCGGCGCGCAGATGCGGAGGGGGAGCGACCGATTGATAATCGGACAGCCAGGCCGACAGGCGTGCTTCCCAGGCGATGATCGCGGCGTCCAGATCAGTGTCGTGCAAGCGGCGCGCGGCAACGGCCTGACGCTCGTCGGACGTCAGGGTCCCGACGACGTATTCGGCGGCCAACATGTCTTTTTCTTCATCGCCGCTCATTCGACGAGGCACTCCTTCAGTCGCTTCAGGCTGCGATGCAGCCACGTCTTGACCGTTCCGACAGGCATGCCCAGCCGGACCGAGATCGCTTCGCGTGACAGCCCCTCCAGATACGCCAGCTTTACAGTATCGCGGTGCTCGGAATCGAGTGTTTCGAGGCAGCTTTCGAGGCGCCGCCAAGCCTGCTTCTGTTCGATTGCCACGTCTGCCCGAGGTGTCATGTCCGGAACTTCATCGACGTCGGCTTCGGTCGTCTGGAGCTGGCGTGAACGTCTACGAATTTCGTCGACGGCGCTGTTTCTTGCGATCGTCGCCATCCAGGTGATCGGTGAAGCGCGATCGCGGTCAAAAGTGCCAGCCCGTTCCCAAATCTTGATGAAGACTTCCTGAAGCAGATCGTCCGAGCAGGACCTGTCTTTGGTTATACGCAGGATCACACCGTAGAGTTTCGATGCGCTGGCGTCATAGAGCCTGGAGAACGCAGCACGATCACCATTGGCGGCGAGCGCCAACCAGTCACACAGCTGTGTTGCGGTAGATTGCATCAACCAAGACCTGTGTTCCTGGAAAGTGTTTCTCGGGGTGCCGATTCACCGCTGTGGTGGCGGCCTACTGCGTCAACGGAACTGAGTACCTACCAGAGGCCGGTCCGGCCCCACAACCGATTCATGGCCGGAGCGCGTTCACTTCTCTCGTGGCGAGGTTCGATCCAGGCACGGCGAACAGACGGCCAGCCGCGCGGCTTGCGCCAAGGCTCTGTTTCGGAAAACGGATCACACTCGATGTCGAGAATTTTTTCACATCAACGTGACCATTGTTCGAGAAACTCAATCGGTGCCCGGGCGTAACTCCGACAGCTCAAACGAGCTGCATATAACCTGAGGAGTTTCATGCTCATGTATCGTAAGACAAACGCACTTTCGCTTGCAGCCGTCGCACTTTGCGGCGCGGCCGCCATCGCGATGGTCGAACTTCAGCCGGCAATGGCCGAGAAGTCGGTCACGGTCGGCGGCGCACCAATGTATGCCTCGAAGAACATCATCGAGAATGCGATGAACTCGAAGGATCACACCACGCTGGTCGCCGCAGTCAAGGCTGCCGGTCTCGTCGATACCTTGTCGGGCGAAGGACCATTCACAGTCTTCGCGCCGACCAACGCCGCTTTCGACAAATTGCCGAAGGGTACGGTCGAAAACCTTCTCAAGCCGGAGAACAAAGAGCAGCTGAAGAAGATCCTGACCTATCACGTGATCGGCGGAAAAGCACCGACAAGCGCCGCAATCACGAAGATGACCAAGGACGACGACAACGCGCATCCGGTCAAGATGGTGTCGGGCGACCAGCTGACGACCACGATCGACGACGGCAAGCTGAAAATCAAAGACGAAAGCGGCAACGTGGCGACTGTAACCATCGCAGACGTCAAGCAGTCGAACGGCGTCATCCACGTCATCGATACGGTGCTGTTGCCGAAGTCATAGGCGTGAATTGCGGTCGCCGGCGACGGTGAGCGCTGCCGCATCCAGGTCCCCAGCGGGGAGGGTGCGGCCTGCCGGCCGGGGTTACCTAGCCCCCCTTCCCTGGCCGGCGGCCGCCCTTTCCAATTATCTGGTTCGGCATTTCAACTGCAAAGGAAATGGACCGGTGGCCATGGTGCCGAGGGGTCTTCGAATTATTCTGGAGTAACCCGATGCGTATCGATTGCAGCTCGCTCATACTTGCTACAGCCGTGGTTCTTGCCGCTGTCGTCGCGCAGCCGCGTCCCGCTGTCTCGGCACCGAATGAAGCAGCGGTATCGGGTGAAGAGGCGTTGCCGGAAAAATCAATCGCGAATATGAGCGAGGTCGAACTTCGAGCTGCGATCGAACGGTTCGTGGAGAACTTCTACCTTGCAGGCGTGGACCTGTCGGAAGAGCAGCTGGAAACCATCTATGCGCCCGTGGTGGACTATTTCGGAAGCCGCCGCCAAAGCCGGGCGGCAATTGTCCGCGATCAGCTCCGTTACTACCGCAGATGGCCCGAGCGCAGATTCGAGTTGATCCCAGGGACGCTCAACGTTGTGCGTTCCGATGAGACCGACGAGGTCATCGACGTCGTTTTTGAGTATTTCTTCGATACGCGATCTGGCAAACGACGCCCGCGTGGCCGCGGGGTTGCGATGCTGACCCTCGACTTCTCGGTTGTCGGAGGTCAAATCATTCGCGAGCGCGGCAACGTGGTCGAGCGTTTTCGCTGACGAAGCGCGCAGATGAATTTCTACCTCACCCCGGCCTGTTCGTCTTCGCCGGCCTGCAGCTTGAATTGCAGGAGAATGGTGCGCTGGAAGAGTTGGTTGAAGTTGTCGTCCGAGATCAGGGTCAGGATGGTTGAGCCGGCTTGGTCCTGATGAATTGAGAGGCCTTCCATGTTGTCGATATCTTGCGCCATGGTGGCTTCGAGCAGAACTTCGCCTTCGATCTTCGCGCCGGGCTTCAATTCGGCAAGCGCGACGCGGCGCAGGCGCATCTTGATGCCTTCGAGCCAGTTGAAGCGGCGCTCGAGCAGAACAAGGTCGCCACCGGGAAGTTCGGCCATGCCGATGATGTCGTAGCCGCCAATATCAGTGAGCGTGAACGCGTTGGCCTTGGCGCCGGTCCAGAACCAGCCGGTATGGTTGCCGCTGGAATCGTGCAGGTGCTCGGCGATCGCGACAATGGAACCGCGGTAGCGGCCCGTGGTGAGGATGGTCATCGCCTCGAAGCCCTTGAGGCCGTCCATGGTACCGCGGCTGTTGTCGGGGCGGATGTAGGATGTCGGCGGCGCGACGCCGCCGGGGCCGATATCGAAACGGCCAATGCGGTGGTTCTGCTCGAACGCGATGAGGAGCTGTCCCTTCTTCGTCGTGCCGGCGACGAGTTCGACGGCTTCGGCGTCGCGGTCGCGTTCGCGGCCGAGCGGGCTGCCGCTCATGGCTTTGAGAGGGCCGGTGCGGGCGTTCTCGAACGTCGCGGGGCGGCCGTCGTCGTGACCAAGGCGGGCGGTCATCCAAAGACCGGCGTCGGAGACGGCGATGAGGTTGCGGCCGTCGGGGTCGATGGCGATGCCGGACCAGCCGCCGAAGCTTTTTTCCGGGCTCGACAATCGCAGTCCTCCCAGGAAAGTGAACTTGCCGAACCTGTACCTGGCACTATCGGTACGGTCGAATGTTCTGATCGGAGTGGCCGTGACGGTGATCTCGCGAACGCCAAGGGCTCGTGGATCGGGCTTGGGTTCCGCCGTCGACCGATCGATGACGGCGAAGCTTCCGGCCAGCAGCGCGGCGAGCGCAGCGCCACAGGCGATTGGGGTCCGGTGCCGATGCAGCCGTTGGCGGGTTTGCCGGATCGTAGTCGTCTTTTCCCGGACCGGCGCAGTCATATATCCCTCACTATCGGCGTTGGCGGCGCTTGCCGGTGCCGCTTCTTCCGCCCCGGGTGGAGCGCATGTCGGGGGCGGCGCTTTTTTCTTCGAACAGCTCAACCAGCTTGTCGGTCATGGCGCCTGCCAGTTCGCTGGCGTCCGTGATGGTAACGGCGCGGCGGTAGTAGCGGGTGACGTCGTGGCCGATGCCGATGGCGATGAGCTGTACCGGGCTCCTGGTTTCAATCTCCTCGATGACCTGGCGCAGGTGGCGCTCCAGGTAGTGCGGCGCGTTGACCGACAGCGTGGAATCGTCGACCGGAGCACCGTCGGAGATCATCATCAGTATGCGGCGCTGCTCGGGACGGCCGAGCAGCCGCCGGTGTGCCCAGGCGAGCGCCTCGCCGTCGATGTTCTCCTTCAGCAGCCCCTCGCGCATCATCAGGGCCAGCGAGCGTTTGGTGCGTCGCCAGGGCGCGTCCGCGGTCTTGTAGACGATGTGGCGCAAATCGTTGAGCCGGCCCGGATTGGGCGGCTTGCCCTCGTTGAGCCAGGCTTCGCGGGACAGACCGCCCTTCCAGGCGCGCGTCGTAAAGCCGAGGATCTCGACCTTGACGCCGCAGCGTTCGAGCGTGCGCGCGAGAATGTCGGCGCAGCAGGCGGCCACCAAAATCGGACGGCCGCGCATCGAGCCGGAATTGTCGATCAGCAGCGTGACGACGGTATCGCGGAAATCGATGTCGCTTTCCTGCTTGAAGGATAGCGGCGCGGTGGGATCGATGATGACGCGGGTCAGCCTCGCCGAATCGAGCGTGCCTTCTTCGAGGTCGAAGTTCCAGTCGCGGCTTTGCTGCGCCATAAGGCGGCGCTGCAACCGGTTGGCGAGGCGGGCGACGACGCTGGAGAGGCCGCGCAGCTCCTTGTCGAGGAAGCCGCGCAGGCGGTCCAGTTCCTCGGCGGTGGCGAGGCTTTCGGCGGCTTCCTCTTCGTCGTGGACGCGGGTGAAGATCTTGTAGCCGAACGATTCGGGGTCATCGAGGATGGAAGTGTTGGGCCGCCAGGGTTCTGAAGTCTCGGTCGCCTCGTCGCCTTCGAGGTCGTCGCTCTGATCATCGTCGGCGGGGGCCGGCTGGTCATTCTCGTCGAAGTCGCCGAGGTCGTCCTGGTCGGCGGAGTCCTGGGGTTCCTGCTCCTCGGCGCCGGTGTCGCCGGCTTCGTTTTCGTCCGATGATTCGCTGCCGCCTTCGGAGACGTCGGGCTCTTGTTCTTCTTCCTGCGAACCGTGCGCTTCCTGCGCATCCTGGATGAGATCGAAGGCGCGCAGCATGTCCTGCATCAGGCGGCCGAATTCCTCCTGGTCCTCGACATGCTCGCCAAGGCGTTCGAAGAGATCGCCGGCGCGCTCGTCGATCCACGGGCGCCAGTGTTCAACCAGGGTCTTGGCGTTGGCGGGAGGGGCGGCACCGGTCAGCTGCTGGCGGACCAGCAACGCGAGGGCGTCGGGCAAGGGTGCATCCTCGCGCGAGGTGATCTTCGCGAACCGGCCTTGGGCATATGTCGCCTCGAGCTTGGCGGTGAGATTTTGCGCCATGCCCTCCATGCGGTTGGCGCCGACAGCTTCGACGCGGGCTCGCTCCATGGCCTCGAAGGCTTCGCGGGCCGGTCCGTGGGAGGGGGCGAGACGTTCGTGCAGGCGCTTGTCATGACAGGCGGCCTGGAGGGAGAGCGAATCGGCGCAGCCGCGCAGGACGGCGATCTCGAGCCGGGTCGGGGTGCGCGGGGGTTCGGGCAGGTTGACGGATTTGCCGACGAGGAGCGGCTGGCCGGCGTGGAAGGCGACCTGGACTTCGCTGTCGCCGGCGATCGTGCGCACGCATGCAGTCAACGATCGCTTGAATGGTTCGATCGGCGGTTCCTTGCGCTTGCCGGTCATGGGCCGGACTCTTCCGAGGGGGGCGTGGCGAGACGCGGCGGCAAGTCCTGCCCATTCAGCATCAGCATGCGGCCCTCGGCCAGAAGGAGGGACTGAGAGCTCTGGATGTCGCGGATCTCGCCGGACATTTCGATGACAGTCCCGTTGAGCTTTCCGCACCATTGCCTGCCGGAAATTCTCCAGATCAGATCTGTCTCGGTGCCGGCCCGCACCGCGCGGCGCAAGGTCAGGGAAAAACCGAGACCGACGGCTTCGCCGTTGGGCGCGAACTTATCGGCGGCAACGGAAAAGAGCACGCCGGTGGAGTGGGCAGCGGAGGCGATGAGCGCGCCAAAGCGGCTCGACTCAGCGTATGCCAGATCATGATGCAAACGGTTCGTGTCGCCAGCCATTTCGGCATAGGCCTTGATGTTCTCGACGGTGAACGTGTAACGGCGCGAAACGACGCGACCGACCTCGACGGGGTCGGTGCTGGCGTTTCGGGTCTCTGATTCCTGCGGCAATGCGGGGTCCCCGCTCAGGCCAGAGCGACGTTGGCGGAACTCTCCGGCAGATCCTCGCCAAAACAGCGCTGGTACAATTCAGCGACGATCGGGCGTTCGAGTTCGTCGCATTTATTGAGGAAGGTCAGCCGGAAGGCGAAACCAATGTCGCCGAAAATTTCGGCGTTTTCCGCCCAGGTCATCACGGTGCGCGGGCTCATCACGGTCGACAAGTCGCCGTTGATAAAGGCCTGTCGAGTGAGATCGGCGACGCGGACCATATTGGAGACGGCCCGGCGCTTTTCCTCGTTCCTGGCAAACGATTTGACCTTGGAGAGTACGATGCCGACTTCGTCGTCGTGGGGCAGGTAGTTCAGTGTCACGACGATCGACCAGCGGTCGAGCTGGCCCTGGTTGAGCTGCTGGGTGCCGTGATAGAGGCCGGAGGTGTCGCCAAGGCCGATGGTGTTGGTCGTCGCGAACAGCCGGAACGACTTGTGCGGGCGGATGACGCGGGACTGGTCGAGGAGCGTCAAGCGGCCCGAAACCTCGAGCACGCGCTGGATGACGAACATCACGTCGGGGCGGCCGGCATCGTATTCGTCGAAGACAAGGGCGGTATTGGACTGCAGCGCGAACGGCAGGATGCCCTCGCGGAATTCGGTGACCTGCTTGCCATCCTTGAGGACAATGGCGTCCTTGCCGACGAGATCGATGCGCGAGACGTGGCTGTCAAGGTTGACCCGGACACACGGCCAGTTGAGGCGGGCGGCGACCTGCTCGATGTGCGTCGATTTGCCCGTGCCGTGATAGCCCTGCACCATGACGCGGCGGTTGTGTTTGAAGCCCGCAAGAATCGCCAGGGTGACGTCCTTGTTGAACAGATAATCCGGATCGAGATCGGGCACGTGCTCGTCGGACTGCGAGTAGGCGGGGACCTGGAGATCGCTGTCGATTCCGAATAACTGGCGGACGGAGACCTCGATGTCGGGCAGTCCTGCAGCGGCGGCCGGGGCGGCCTGGTTGGTTTGCAACGCCATGATCTGGATATTCTTTCCGAATTCTCGCGAGGCCGGTGTGACCGTGCCTACCGTGTGAACAGACTCGAGGTGGATGCGGGACGGTTAACTCGCGCGCGCATTAACCGGTTCACTTTTGTGACCCCGACACGACCGCAAGGCGGCTCAAGCGAGGCCTGCCTGCTTCAGGTAGTTATAGGCTTGCAGGATTTCGCGCAACTTGTCCTCGGAGCGCCGGTCGCCGCCATTGGCGTCGGGGTGGTGCTCCTTCACGAGGGTCTTATAGCGCGTCTTGATGTCATCCTTGGTGGCTTCGGCACCAAGATGCAGCGTCTGCAAGGCCTTTCGCTCGAGCGGTTTGAGCGTCCGCTTCTTGGTGCGGGCATCTTCGCGAGCCTGCTTGGCGCGCCAGGCGAAGAAGCCGTGGGGATCTCGGGCCTTGCGCACGGCTTCGTCGGAGCCGCCGGCCGGCTTGTCGCCTTCAGGGGTGGTGCCATCGTCGCCGCCCAGCTTCCAGGTGGGACGGTGGCCGGTGATCGATTCCTTGAGGAAGGTCTCGACCTCGTTGTCGGACATGCCGTCGAAGTAGTTGTAAGAGTTGTTGTACTGACGGACGTGCTCGACGCAGAACCAGAAGTACTCGCCGTCGCGACCGCGGCCCATGGGCGCGCGATGCGGTCCGGGTTTTTCGCAACCCTTCCACTGGCACGAAAGCGAACCGTCAGACCTTTCGGTCTTGGCGGCGGCCTTGGCCGAGCGGCCGCGCTTGCCTGCAACGCGGATCGAGTCGAAGTATTTGGATTCCAATTTCATGAGACGAAGTATGATCTCTCCAACGGGGCTGCACAAGCCGATGGTTTGCAGGCGTGCGTCAAGCGTTGCGGCGGCGACATAGGTGTTGGTCAGTGTGGCGTTGTGACGGCGGACGTGCCAGTTTCACTGCCAATCGATAGAAATCGGTCGGCCGGGGTGTGTGCAATCGCCATCAGGCCCACCGAGGGAGAGGGATCATGGAGATCAAACCTTGAGCATTGAACAACAAATGCGGGAAAAACTGATGGTCGCGCTGGAGCCGACACGCCTCGATATCCTCAACGAAAGCGAACAGCACGCCGGGCACCGGTCCTCGCCGGGGACGGGGAACAGCCACTTCCGGTTGCTGATCGTGTCTCCTGTCTTCACTGGCAAGTCCCGTGTCGCGCGTCACCGGCTGGTCAACGAAATCCTCGCCGAAGAGCTCGGCGGGCTCGTTCATGCAATGGCGCTGAGGACGTATGCGCCGGGCGAGTCGTTCGAATAGACGGCGGGTGCGTTGTCACGAGGACTCGTCGGCGGTCGCTGTTGATCTCAAGCCGCCCGCGGCGTTCACCGGCTTGACGCGCAAGGCTGAAATCTTGTTGCGGTTCTTGCGCAGGACTTCGAAACGATAGCCGTAAAAGGTGAATACCTGGCCGGGTTCCGGTATCGATTGGGCTTCGTGGATGACAAGACCGGCAACCGTCGTCGCCTCGTCGTCGGGCAGATCCCAGTCCATCTGGCGGTTGAGGTCGCGGATTGGAACGGAGCCGTCGACGTTGACGGTGCCGTCGGTCTGTGGCCGGATCGCCATGTCCTGCGGATCGTGTTCGTCAACGATCTGACCGACGATCTCTTCCAGGATGTCCTCGAGCGTTATGAGGCCCTGAACCTCGCCATACTCATCGACCACGAGGGCCATCTGCATTTGGCCTTTCAGGAACCGGCTGAGCTGCTCCTTGAGACTCGTCGTGTCGGGAATGAACCAGGGCTCCTTGCAAAGAGACTCGATGTCGAGCCTGGCAACGTCATAGTCGGCGCCGGCGAGTTCGGCGAGCAGATCCTTCGTGTGCAGCACGCCGATGATGTTTTCGGGCTCGTTCTTCCAGATCGGCAGGCGGGAGTGCTTGGACTTCACAACGTCGGCGACGATCTCGGCGGAGTCGTCGTCGGCGTCAATGGTTTCCATTTTTGTGCGATGAACCATGATGTCGGCGACCTGCAGATCGCCCAGGTCCAGGACGCCACCGAGCATGTGGGCATCGTGGCGCGCAACCGCGCCCTCTTTGGTCTGCAACTCGATATGGCCGCGGATCTCACGATGGCCGGACAGGAAGTTGGCGTTGTCGTCGCGGGTGGTCGGCGTCAGGGACAGGAGCGCGCGGACGATGAACTCGACGGCGATAGTTGCCGGCCGCAGCAGGACAATGAGCACGCTCATTATGGGGGCGACGGCTAGCGAGAATCTATCGCTGTAGGCCAGTGCGTAGGTCTTGGGCAGGACTTCGGCGAAGATGACGACGAGCAGGGTCATGGCGACGGTCGCGTAGGCGACGCCGAATTCACCGAACAGGCTGATCAGCAGGCTAGTGGTCAACGCGGAGGCCAGGATATTGACGAGATTGTTGCCGAGCAGGACGGTTCCGATGATGCGTTCTGGTGAAGCCAGCAGCCGGTTGACGATCTGGGCGTTCTTGTCGCCCTCTTCGCCGAGCGTGTGCATGCGGGCCCGCGATACCGCCGTGAGCGCCGTTTCGGATCCCGAAAAGAAGGCCGAAAGCCCCAGCAGCAGGAGCACTCCGCCAAGGGTCAACAGAATTTCGATGTCCATGTTTCCAAATGCCCGTGTTACTTGCCGGGTGTGACCCGATGGTCGACCTGCCGAGGCGCAACGATGCGTTGGCACCCTTATAACCGAGATGGTCATTCGGGGCGTTAAAGGTTCCGTTGCTGCTGCAAGCCACGACGGCCGCAGCGGGCAAGGCGCAAGGGCCGGCGATCAGGTTGCTGGCGTGCACTTCTCGGCAAGCATCGCCCGGACCACCTCGATGTCGACGTCCTGGGTGAGGTAGGCTTCACCGATGCCGCGGACCAGAACGAACGTCATGCGGCCGTCGCGAACCTTCTTGTCCTGACCCATCAGGTGGACCAATTCGTCGGCGTTGAGCGGCGGGCCGGCAATTTCGGTAATGCTGGTCGGAAGTCCGACTGCCGACAGGTGGCTTGCCGCACGACCCGCGGTTCCGTGTCCGGTGAGACCGAGGCGCTCGGAGAGTTCGAGAGCGAGAACCATGCCAATCGAAACGCCTTCGCCATGGAGCAGGCGGCCGCCATAACCCGTTGCGGCTTCGAGGGCGTGGCCGAAGGTGTGGCCGAGATTGAGGAGCCCGCGCACGCCGGCTTCCTTCTCGTCGGCCAGAACGACGGCGGCCTTGGCACGGACGCTCGTTTCTATCGCGCTCGTCAGTGTGGCAGGGTCGAGGGAGAAGATGTCCCGCCAGTTGGCTTCAAGCCAGGAAAAGAATTCGGCATCGCCGAGGAGTCCGTATTTGGCGACTTCGGCATAGCCGGCGCGCATTTCCCGCGTGGGCAGCGTCTTCAGCACATCGGTGTCGGCAAGGACGAGGCTGGGCTGGTGAAAGGTGCCGATCAGGTTCTTGCCCTGCGCGGTGTTGATGCCGGTCTTGCCGCCGACGGAACTATCGACCTGGGCCAGCAGTGAGGTTGGAATCTGCACGTAGCGGACGCCGCGGCGCAGGATCGATGCGGCGAAACCGGCAAGATCGCCGATGACGCCGCCGCCGAATGCGACGACGAAATCGCCGCGCTCAAGGCCCATTTCCAGCAGCGTCTCGCTCAATTCGGCGAGCTTGCCGAAGCTTTTTGTGGGTTCCCCCGCCGGCAAGACGACTGACCCTTTGTGGCGGCCTTCGGCTTTCAGCGCCGCTTCGAGGGTCGCCAGATGATGGGCGGCGACGTTGGTGTCGGTGACGACGCCGCATTTGCCCTTGCCGAGCCGCTGCGCGATCAAACGTCCGGCATCATCGAGGAGACCGGCGCCAATCAGGATCTCGTATTCGCGGCCAGGTAGATCGATCGGTACGGTGCGGTGGGCGCCGGACCGGGCGAGATTAGAGTGGACAATCGTTGGCATGGCTTTGGATGTTCGCAATTTCTTTCAAGTGCTTCAGTGAGATTGGCGCGGGTACCGCCGCCGCCTTAGCTGTCAAGTTTTGCTTTCGGACCGATCATAAAGCTTCTCCAGAATCTCCGAGACGATCTGTTCGTGCGGCACTTCGCGGCTTTCGGCGACAATATCGGCCTCAGCATAGGTTGGATAGCGCTCCCGCATAAGGCGCGACATGACTTCGGACGGATTTCCGGTTTTCAGCAGCGGCCGGTTGTCGCGTCGGGCGACGCGGCGCAGCAGCACCGGCAGTTCGGCCTTCAGCCAAATAGAGATGCCGTTTTCGGCGACGCGGGCGCGCGTCTCGGGGTCCATATAGGCGCCGCCACCGGTGGCTAGAACCTGCGGACCGTCGTTGAGAAGCCGGGCAATCACCTTGCGTTCGCCGTCGCGGAACTCGACCTCGCCGTGATCCTCGAAAATTTCGCCAATCGATTTGCCTGCGGCCTTCTCGATCTCTTCGTCGGCATCGACAAAGGGTAGTCCCAGCGCGCTTGCCAGACGCCGGCCGATCGCCGACTTGCCACAGCCCATCAGCCCCACCAGCACGATGGATCTGCGATCGAGCATTGCTACAATGGTGGCGATCTCGCCCGGGGCTGGCCGACGAACACGCCGGGTGAAACCGAAACGGATCATTTCGAGCACTCCACGTTTCCTTCGTCGTCCTTACTTTAACTGCCTCAGGGCCGATTTGCCGTGCCGTTTGATAGAATCACGCGGCTGCTTCATAACATCGCCGGTGCTGTTCAGTTAGTCAGTCATTCGTGCAGGATAGTGCACGTTGGTCTAAAGGCGGAATACGCGCAATCGGTTGCGCGGGCAATATGAGGCGCCGGTCGGGCAGTTGTTTAACGGTCCTGCTGAAGGGACCCGGAACGCCTTGCCGCCGGACATACTGCAGCCAATTTATTCAGTAACGACACTTCAGTGAGCGGAACCAAGGAAAAATGCCCAGCCTTTTTCGATTTCTCTTCATCGTTGGGACGATTTCAGGGTTGGCGTTCGCCGGGCTCTATGTGCTTGCAACCAAATTCGAGCCCGAACAGCGCGATATCTCATACCGGATCG
>JAHJQI010000004.1 GCA_018819265.1 Alphaproteobacteria bacterium | reverse complement strand
TCCACACTGCGCAAGCTTGTGTGGCTGTCTTTTGGTCCACACTGCGCAAGCTTGTGTGGCTGTCTTTTGGTCCACACTGCGCAAGCTTGTGTGGAGTTGCGCTCGACCACTCCCCGCAAAGACGGTTAGAGGTGAAGGAAGGGTGGTCTCCTCTCCCCATCCTTCATGGGGAGAGAGCAGGGTGAGGGGCAGATTTCGGCGACATCGCCTTGCCGTTTCGCGTTGATGGGCCGTCATTTCCAAGCGGGGCATCGCGAACCCGCCGCGCCACCAACCCGCGTCATTCCCGCGTAGGCGGGAACCCAAGCAAAGTCACGGAGAAGGAGGCCTCCCCGAGACACCCTCCACGTGTTGTCATCCCGACGACCTACTGCGTGGCGAGTTGTGGGCCGGTGTCCTTGTCTGTCCAGATGCGCAACGGCAGATCGCGGTTTTTCCAGCCCGGTCCGCCGGGGCCGCCGGCCACGCCTTCGACGACATTGATGACATGCGGGAAGCCGGCCTTGGTCAGCGGCACGGAGAGCGCGGTCGAGCGGTTGCCGGTTCGGCAGATCACGGCAATCGGCTTGTTGGCATCGCCGCCTGCGGCTTTCAGCAGCGCGGAGAGGAACACTTGCGGATCCTGGTGCATGGTGATGGCGTGGGCGGAGGCCGGGACGCCGGTCTCCTTCCATTCTTCGGGCGTGCGGATGTCGACGAGAACGACCTCGCCCTTCACCGCTTTCGCATGGGCCTCCGACGCTTCGATTCTGGTGACGTCCTGCGCGCTTGCAGGCAGCGCAGATGAAAGCGCAGCCACGACCATTACGAGAGCCGCAAGATTGGCCTTCATGCGCCACTGGGAAAATTTGACCATTGCGTGAGTTCCTAAGTTGCGAACCGACGGACGGAGACTTCACGGCACCGACTGGCTCCACTAGATCGTTTCCGCTTCAGGCGGAAACAGTCTTGCTTTTTCGCTCTCGGGCCAATCGGCCTATCGGCCGGGCCCTGCGCGGGGGCGGCGCTCGCGCCGGGCCACAGTCGTGGCCTTGGAGTGCTTCTGCCTAACGCTGAAGAGATCTAATGGTCCTTTTTGCCAACAGTTCGCAGGCGCGTATCGGGCCGGAACCGGTACCCGATAAAGGCCCAGACGAGGCCCAGGAAAAACTGCGCGACGAAAACACCCGTCGGCGCGCCGAAACCCGTCACGATGACGAAGCGGACATAGGCCAGGGCGTAAAGGAACAGGAAGCCGGCGCAGGTCGCCGCGAAGGCCGCAACGATGACCTTCTGCCATTGGTCGGCATCGCGGCCCATGAAGAACGCCACCGCGATCACCACCGGGTTGAGCAGCGCCACGAGGAGTACGCCGTAGGGATCGAAGGGTTGCAGGTGAAACATCTGAATTGACCTTTGGCTCAGCCGTTGCCGCTGTCGGGCGGGGGCGAGCGGGCGAGTTGCTCTTCTTCGTACTGGATGAACCAGCCGATCATCTGGCGCCACATGGCTTCGGCGAGTTCGGGCGGCAGGCCGCGCTCGGTGGCGCGAACCTTGACGCGGTCGATGACCTGCTGGATGCGCCAGGGAACGACGGCTCCCTCCGGCCCGTGTTGTTTCAACTGCCAGGCGCGGTCGACGTAACCGAAACGCTGCGCCACGAGATCGACGAGCTCACGGTCGATTTCGTCGATGGCCTCGCGGACCTGGACCATTTCGGTACAGTCGATTGGGGGGCGTCGGGTCATGAGTTCAGCGCGTCCTCGTGTTGGGTGCGTCTCAATTACCGCGCGGATACCGCGAACGCAATGAGGGGGCCGGTCAAGGTGCGCCGCGCTGCCGGCGCTGCAACCGCCACGCCCGATCAGCCCCACCAGCGGTCGGGTGCGTTGAAACGCCCGGCGGCGTCCTCGATCGATTGGGCGGCGCGCAGCAGGGTGGCTTCGTCGAACGGCTTGCCGATGAGCTGGAGACCGAGCGGGGTGCCTTCCGAGGACAGACCGGCGGGCACCGAGATGCCGGGAAGACCGGCCATGTTGACGGTCACGGTGAAAATGTCTTCGAGGTACATCTGCAATGGATCGCCGGTCTTTTCGCCGAACGCAAACGCCGGCGACGGTGTCGTCGGGGTGAGGACCACGTCGACCTTGTCCCAGGCCTTGTCGAAGTCGCCCTTGATGAGGGTGCGGACCTTCTGCGCCTTGAGGTAATAGGCGTCGTAGTAGCCGGCCGACAGCACGTAGGTGCCGATCAGAATGCGGCGCTTGACCTCGGCGCCGAAACCGGCGGCGCGGGTCTCCTCATAGGTGTCGATCAGGTCCTTGCCGGGCTTGCGCATGCCGTAGCGAACGCCGTCGTAACGGGCGAGGTTGGAAGACGCCTCGGCGGGCGCGATAATATAGTAGGCGGGCAGCGCGTACTTGGTATGGGGCAGCGAGATCTCATGGATCGTGGCGCCCGCGTCCTTCATCCAGGCGATGCCCTGGTCCCACAGTTTGGCTGCCTCCTTCGACATGCCGTCGATGCGGTATTCCTTCGGGACGCCGACGCGCAGGCCCTTGACGCCGTCTCTAATGGTCGCCTCGTAGTCTGGAACGTCGGCGTCGACGCTGGTCGAATCCTTGTGGTCGTGACCGGCCATGACTTTCAGCATCACGGCTGCATCGCGCACCGTCTTGGTGATCGGCCCGGCCTGATCGAGGGATGAGGCAAACGCGACGATGCCCCAGCGCGAGCAGCGGCCATAAGTCGGCTTGATGCCGACGGTGCCGGTGAGGGCGGCGGGCTGGCGGATCGAACCGCCGGTATCGGTGGCGGTGGCAGCGAGGCACAGGTCGGCGGCGACGGCAGCCGACGAGCCGCCGGAAGAACCGCCGGGGACCAGCTTGTCGGTCTTGCCCTGGCGCCGCCAGGGGTTGATTACCGGGCCAAAGGCGCTCGTCTCGTTCGAGGACCCCATGGCGAACTCATCGTTGTTGAGCTTGCCGAGCATGACCGCTCCGGCTTTCCACAGGTTCTCAGTGACGGTCGATTCGTAGGCCGGCTTGAAATCGTCGAGAATATTCGAGCAGGCGGTGGTGCGGAAACCTTGCGTGCAGAACAGGTCCTTGATGCCGAGCGGCAGGCCTTCTAGGTCTCCAGCCTTGCCTTTCTTGGCGAGGCGCTTGTCGGAAGCCTTGGCCAGTTCGAGCGCGTGTTCGGGGGTCGGGAGCACATAGGCGTTGAGGCCTGCGTTACCGGCCTCGATCGCCTCAAGGTGGGCTTGCGTCAATTCGACGGAGGTGAAGGCCTTCTTCTTCAGCCCGTCGCGCGCTTGCGCCAGCGTCAGTTTCGTCAGCTCGGTCATCGGGCTCACTCCACGACCTTGGGGACGACGAAGAAATTGTCTTCGCTCATCGGGGCATTGGCGACGATTGCGGCGGCCTTCTCGCCATCCGTCACCACGTCCTCGCGCTGTTTCAGCGAAATAGGCACGACGCGGGTCATCGGCTCGACATTTTCGGTGTCGACCTCTTTCAACTGCTCGACCCAATCAAGAATCGAGGACAGCTCGCCTTCCAGCCCCTGGGCCTCGGCGTCGGTGATCTTGATGCGCGCAAGCCTCGCGATGCGCCGGACGGTCGCCTCGTCGACGTGCATGGTCCCTCACTTGGTCGTGGTTGTCACGAAGACAGGGTGAATACCCGCGAAGGCGGCACAGTGCAACTTCTTGGTTGCGGGTTCTCAAGAGCCAACACCTGGCAAGCCGGTGTTGGGCGGGAGAGCCAACACCCGGCAAGCCGGTGTTGGGCGGAAGGCGCACAGCTGGCTCCGGTCGCAGCAGTCGGCACAGAACTGTCCGGTGAGCAATCAGTGCGTCTTGAACCAACCGCGAAGCAGTGTCGTGACGATGTCGGAATAATCGTCGGTCCAGGGGCGGACGCCCATCGAATCGGGTCGCTGCGCGCCATTCCAGGCGAGCGCCTGTTCGACGAGCGATTTATCGCGGCTGATCAGCATGACCGTCGATGGGGCACTATCGAATCCCGGATTTTCCGGCTTGTCGTTGACGAGGACGGCGTGGAGGCCGGCGCGCTGTTCTAGAGTTGCAGTGACCGCCGGCGGCAGATCCAGGTGCTTGTTCGACAGGTGGATGACGAGTACGCCGCGCTCGGCGAGCTTGCGGACGTACAGATCGATGGCTTCGACGGTGAGCAGATGCATCGGTATCGCGTCGGACGAAAAGGCATCGATCTGCAGATAATCGAAATAGCGGTCCGGCACTTTCGTCAGTGTCAGGCGTGCATCGCCGACGACCACGTGAGCGTCGGGCTGGCAGCTCGACAGGTAGCGGAAGTGGCTCGGGTCGCGGGCAATATCGACGACGGCCTGATCGATCTCGTAGAAGCGCCAGTCGTCGCCATCGGTGATGTGGCAAGCCATGGCGCCAGCGCCGAGGCCGACGATGCCGATGCTGGTCTTCTGGCCGCCTTCCTCCGTCTTGCGGGCAAGATCGAGGCTGCGGGCCATCGGCGAGCGCGGATGATAATAGGTGCTCGGAACGGGCGTGACGACCGGAGTGCCGGAGGCGTCGACGAGGCGCTCTGCTCCATGCACGGTGGTGCCGTGCATCAGGAGGCGCAGCGAACCGTCGGGAGTTTCGATGACACGGTGGACGCCGAAGAACGAGCGGACGGCATGGGCATCGCCCTTGCCTTCGGGCAGGATCAGGATGGCGAGCAGCATCGAGGCGGTCAGCGCCATGCGGCGGCTTGGTTGCGCGGCGTAATAGATCATCGCGGCAAACAGGATGGCGACGACGACGACCCGCAGCTTCATGTGCCCTTCGACGACGCCGCTTGAAATGAGCGTCATGGCGGCGAGCAGCAGGACGGTGATGGCGAGCAGCCCGGCCGCAGCCTGCAGCCATGCCTTGCGATCGAGGCGGCCATCGAGGATGTCGGGACGCATCAAAAGGCTGACCGCGAGCAGCAGAGGAAATTCGAAAACGGTGGTGAATATCTTCGGCGCGATCAGGGCGGCAAAGATACCGCCGAGGACGCCGCCGAGCGACATCAGCAGATAGAATTCGGTCAGCTTCGAAGCCGCCGGGCGGCGCAGGTACAGTTCGCGGTGGCAGGTCACAGTCACCAGCAGGAAGGCTGCGAGACTGGCGGCCATGGCGATGTTCCAGGCCATGGCGCTGACGGAGGCTGTCGCGAACACGGCAAGACCAACGATCATCGCCTGACGGTTCAGCAGGAACGCGTGCGGGATCAGCGGCTTTTCGCGGAACGTGATGATGAAGGTGCCAAGGAAGGCGGCGAGCGGCATCACCCAGAGGAACGGCGCGGACGCGATGTCGGTGGTCAGGAATGTCGTGAACGCGACAAGCAGGGCAGAAGGCACGAAGGCAAGCGCAATCCAGACGGCTCTGTCGCGGCTGGTGACCATCGCGACTTCAATGGTTTGCCCGAGGGCCGAACCGGCCGGCGAGCCCGCGGGCGCCGAGAGCGCGGTCGCGGCGAGCATCAGGCTGCCGCACACGGCGATCAAGGTCGCCAATAGTGCGAACCCGATCGCCCAGAGCGATGCCTGCTCGCCGAGACCGAACACAGGTTCGAGCAGCACGGGATAGGAGAGCAGCGCCAGCATACTGCCGACATTGCTCGCCCCGTAGAGGAAGTAGGGGTCGCCGGCATGGCTGTGGCCGCTTCTGGCAAACCAGGATTGCAGCAGGGGGGCGTTGGCGGAAACCGCAAAGAACGGCAGGCCGACTCCGAGGGTGAGTACGCCGACCAGCCAAAGATAGGCATCGCCTGGCGGCGGTTCGGCGGCGAAGGCGGGCAGCGCGATCGGCAGCGCAAACAGGGCAACGACCAGCAGCGCGATGTGGGTCAGGAGCGCCTGTGTGCCATCGAGATAGCGATTGAGGATGTGGGCATAGGTGTAGCCGCCGAGCAGGGCTGCCTGGAAGAAGACCATCGACACGGCCCACACCGATGGCGAGCCGCCGAGTTTCGGCAGCACCATGCGCGCGAACATCGGCTGCACGGCGAAGAGGAGTAGCGCGGACAGGAAGATCGTCAGGGTGAATACGGCAAGCGTCAGACGCTCGCTGGTGGCTGCCAGAGCCGCTTTCGGCCGCAGCCACTGTCTGATCGCATCCATATCCCACTCCGCGTGACGCATAACATTCGCGCGAAGCTAGGTGATAAAGCTTGATTCCACGTAAAGCGCAGTCGCTCGATAAGGAAAAAATAACCAGCGTTTCGAAGTGGCTCACAGACCGAGCCCTCAAACATACGCAAGCACCGGGAAGCGACGAGTTTTTCCAAGCCGGTCGATCAAAATACATAGACCCTGTCGATTAGACGTTCCCTGCCTGAGGGGGCATGATGAGCCTGCACAATAATTACTCAACCTTTCGGTGCGGACCCATGTTCACTCACGACCAATTACGAGCAATGCTGAACGAAATTCCGCTCTTCGCGGGATGTTCGCAAGAGACGCTGGCAGGCCTCGCCAAAGTCGCGCGGGAGCGCGATTGCGACAAAGGCGAGGTGATCTACGAGGCCGGCGATCAGGCACTCGAAATGTTCATTCTGGTGAACGGTCTGGTCAGCTTCAAAACTGCGACGGGCGTCGGGCATCTGCACGTCGAAACGCTGATGAAACGTCACATGATCTTCGGCTGGGCCGCGCTCGTCCCGGAGCACCCGCGTCGCCTGGGCTCGGCAACATGCATGGATCATTCCAAGGTTCTCACCATCAATGGCGATGCCGCCATGGAGATCCTGGAGCAAGATCCCAAGTCGGGCTTCATTGTCATGAAACGGCTGTGCTCGATGATCGCCAGCACATTCATCGAAAAATCGTAGCCGGTCTGTGAGATGAAGGAGACGTCAGTGGGAAGCGTGACCGGATCCCGGCCTGCGCCGGGATGACGACCCTTGGAGGGTGTGGGCGCAAGACGGCCTCATGCTCCATGACCGTGCTTGGGTTCGCCTGCGCGGGAATGACGTGGTGGGTGTGGTGGGCGAAGCGGACATTTAGCTGACCAACGGGTCCCGAAGTCGTGTGTTGGCGCATGAAGACGGGATTCAGGCGACCCCTGAACACGAAACGGCGGGGCGGTCATAGTTGGACCCACACGTCCTAAAGTCGCGTGGGATAAGGCACCCGCGCCGGTCGAACTCCCGCGCGTCGGTACCCACATACGTCATCCCCGCAGGCGACGCGAAGGGGGGCCAGCGGCACCGCTCGGTTCTCCAGGACCGTGGCAGACTCGCTTGCCAACGTGGTGTTGAGAGAACATGCGAGGTGCTCGCGGACGCGAATAATCATACAAGTGCGCTGCAGCAAAGTATAAGACCGTTCACAACCACAACAATGGGGTGAATGTCGGGAATGACGAAAGACGGCGATAATCCTGCTGCCGGTCCTGCTGCGGATCCTGGCGCGGAACCGACCAAGAGGCCGTCCGGCGTCGGCGAGACTTTCGAAGACGCCGAGGCGTTCGCCGACAGGCTTGCCGACGGCGCGGCGCTGATCGGGATCGATGCGGGAACCAAGACGCTGGGCCTCGCCATCTCAGACCTCAGCCGGTTGATCGCTTCGCCGCTCGAAACCATCCGCCGCACGAAATTCACCAAGGACATCGAGCGCCTCAGGGCAATTGTCGACGAAAACGCCATCACCGGCCTCGTGCTTGGACTGCCGCGAAATCTCGACGGCAGCGAAGGACCGAGGGCCCAGTCGACGCGGGCGATGGCGCGCAACCTCAACAAGATCTTTGCGCTGCCGATCCTGCTGTGGGATGAGCGGCTGACCACCAGTCAGGCGGAACGCATGCTGATCGAGGCCGATACCAGCCGGAAGCGCCGCGGCGAAGTCATCGACAAACTGGCCGCCACGCTCATTTTGCAGGGCGCGCTGGACCGATTGAGATGCTAAAATGACAATTGTCGTTACGTCCGGCGGCGGTGTTCGGTCCAGATGCCGTCATGGGGTTGCTTCACCGCGCGCATGGCGCAACGACCCGCTTGTTGCCCGGTTGGCGTCGCATCCCCGCCAAAGTGGTCGGCGACAATGCAGTCGTCTTAACCCTGTGTGTGGTGAGTGCGACCCCGAATGGAACGCGGCAAATCAATGCCCGAAGTACCGGTCGACGTGTCGCCGGTTAAGCCGGGTCCGGCGCCCGCGCGGCGAAGGACGCGGGCCGCGAAACTGCCTGCTTCCGTAGAAGCCCAGGTCGCGCGCTTCTCGCCACCGGCTCGACGGGAACTGCGGCGGCTCATTCGCCTTTCGACACGTTTTGCCGATCTGACGGACACCTTTCCCGCAGCTGCCTATGCCCTTGCCACCCGGCGCGGTTCGAAGTCTGAGCGCGAGGAGGCCATCGGGCTGGTCCTCGAGGGAGCACCCTTGAAGGTGGTGGCGCGCAAGCTCGAATTGCCGAACTGGCTCAAGAAATTGCCACCGGAAGCCTTCGAGCAGCCGCTCGGCGAATTGCCGCGCAGCGAAACCTTTTCGCGCCGCGTTGCAAGCCGGCTTCCGCATGACAAGGGGCAGGCGCCGTTCTGGCTCGAATCGGTCGCCTTTGCATCGAAGGCAGCCCACGATGAGTTCGCGATCTGGCTCGCCGAACAGCCGATCTTTGCGGATCGCGGCGATCCGGAGCGGGTTTTTGCGGTGCTTGCCGCCTATGCCTGGTTCTCGCGTGCACCGGCGAGCGAGGCCAAGGAACTGATCATCGTGGCCTGGCGGCCGGAAATTGCGTTCGATACCGCGCTTTGTGCGGCAAAAAGCTGGCTCAACCGGCTGCGGCTGATGATGCAACTGCAGCCTGGGGCACTGCTCGACTCGTGGCTCGATGGTGGGGTTGCGGAGGGTTATTCGTTCGTGCCGCTGACCGACCGGAACTCGCTGTTGATCGAAGCGCAGGCGATGCAAAACTGCGCCGACCAGTATGCCGAGCGGCTGGCGCGCGAGCGCTGCCGGCTGTTCTCCGTGCGCAAGGGCGGCACGCACGTCGCAACCCTCGAAATCGGTCCGCACACGCGCGAAACCGGCGTCCTGACCATTTCCCAGCTGAAGGCGCGCCACAACATGCCGGCATCCATCGATGTCTGGCAGGCCGCATATGCCTGGCTGTCGCAGCAAAGCGGACTGAAAAGACTGCCGCCGATGATTTCGCCAGAGCGCCCGTTCGACGAAAAAATCTGGCGCCGGCTGATGGCCCCCTATCGCTCGGAGAAGTCCGGCGCGCCATGGCTCCCGGAACGGCTGACACAGGCAACGTTCGCGCGCATGGACATGGACATGTGCGATCTCGCTCGCCGTGGTGGCGTGACGTCGTGGCTGTTTACCTGATCTACGGATTGACCCGATCGTAGGGCGCCGCGATCACGGCCGGTGGCGCATGCGGAAATCGCGCGGCGACTCGTTGAACCAGCGCCGGGCGGCACGGGAGAAGACGCTCGGGTCGGCGTAGCCAAGCTCGTAGGCAATGTCGGTAATGGCCATGTCGGTCTCGCGAAGCAGGCGGCGGGCGACCTGCTCCCGGACGTCCGCCACCAGTGTTTCGAAGTTCGTTCCACTTTGGTTGAGCTGTTTTTGAAGGGTCCTGACGGACAGGTCCAGGGCGTCGGCCACCGATTGCAGGTTGGCGTCGTGGAAGCGCAGCTTCTCGGCGATCTCGTTTCGCACACTGTCTGCCAGACGTTCGCTGATCGCCAAATCCGTCAGTTCTCTTCTGGCATGGTCGAGATGCAGAGCGAAGGCCATCGGATCGGACGTCCGCATCGGACGTTTCAAGGCAGACGTGTTGTGAATGATAAGGTTGACCGGCTGATCGAAATTCACCCGATCACCAAGAATGCCGCGTACCACCGCATCACAGTCTTCACAACCGAGACCTGAGCAGTTGGGACAACCCCGTGGCAGGCGATGATCGAGGTCGACACGGATTGGGTGCCAGTCGCTGTCCATCGCGTCCCGCAGGCGCTGGATCACGGAAGCGGCGATGAACATGTTGAGCTGGCGGCGCTGGCTCACCGACTCGGGAAGGCGCCAATAGGCCGTGCTGAGACCATTGTGGTAGTTTTCGTCGTACCCGGAAGCGATGTTGGTGAAGAGGACGTTGACGTAACCAGCCAACACGCAAAGGGCGTCGCGGGCGGTCGGCGCCGTCATCGCGAGATGACCGAGAAGCCCGGTCTTGCCCCGCTCCATCTGCGCACCGATGCGCAGGCCCATGCAATCGTCGCTTGCGAGTATCGCGGCGCGTTCGAGAAGCCGGCCAACCGCTGCCAGCGGCACGAACTCGAACGGCTTCAAGAGCACGTCCTTGTTCAAGCCGACATCTTCCAGAAGAGCCTGGAACTCAATGTTTTGTTTCTCGATGTAGGCCTGCAACGCAGGCAGCACGCTGGCCCTGATCATGGGGATTGCGTTTGCCGGACGGGTCAGCATGTCAGCCTCGGACTGCGACAGCTTCGTTGTGTCGGGAAACACTTATATCACCGCGAACGAACGCGTGTGCTCCCAAAGTCAATTCAAGCGATCGCAAAGCAAAGATCGGTCGTTTAGAGGCCGCTATTCCGATAGCTGTCAATTGCGCCCCCGTCAGGGGGCTTGTGGCGGTGCCAGGGCAATCCCGATGTGGAAACCGGGCGGGGCCTGAGGAGGCATATCCGAAACAACGAAATGGAAAATAATGATCACGAGCGACAACTCTTCTGCATCAATCCTGCATCTCCTCCATCGCGCAGGTCAATGCGCGGATGAAATCTTTGCCGACAGCATCGGCGAAAGCTCGCTGACGCCGCGCCAATACGAAGTCCTCAACGCCGTCAGTAGCAGCGAAGAGCCGAGCCAGACCTTACTTGTCGAACTGACGGGAATCGATCGTTCGACGCTGGCCGACATCGTTCGCCGTCTCGTCGAACGAGGTCTGCTCGAACGCCGCCGGACACGCCAGGACGCGCGGATGTATGCGGTGAAGCTCTCGGCCGAAGGCGAAACGATGCTGAAAAGCGCAGAGCCGGCCGTCAAGGCGGTGAACGAAAGACTTCTCTGCGGCCTGACGAACGGCGAGCGGGAAGCCGTGATCGGCGCGCTCTCGCGCATTATTGCGTCGGCAAGCACGAAGTAGAAGACGATCACCGGTCGGGCGAGGCGCGCTGCAGGATGGCGGCGGTATCGGCCCAATCCACGCCCTGCCCATAGGTCTGCCTGTTCAAGCTTCCCAAGCGCGTCGCGATGAAGGCGTCGGCGACGGCGGCCGGCGCATGCGACCTCAGGATGGTTCCGGCCGCCAGCGCAGCCAGCCCCTCGACCAGCGACCGGGCGCGGGCATCAAGCAGGCGCGGCTCATGCAGGATGCTCTCGATACGGCTGAGCGCTGCCTTGAGGTGGGGGTCGTCACCGACGGCATCGGCAAGGTCGTCCATCACGACGCGGGCAACGTCGGGTTCGCGCTGCAGGACGCGCAACACGTCGAGCGCCAGAACGTTGCCGGAGCCTTCCCAGATGGCGTTGACGGGTGCTTCGCGATAAAGCCGCGCCATCGGCAGTTCCTCGACATAGGCGTTGCCGCCCATGCACTCCATGGCCTCGTATATCAGCTGCGGCGCGATCTTCGTCGTCCAGTATTTGGTGACCGGAGTCATCAGGCGCTGCCAGGCAGAGGCGTGCTCGTCCTGGCGGCGGTCGAAGGAACGCGCGAGGCGGAATACCAGCGCGGTTGCAGCTTCGACATCAAGGGCCAGATCGGCGAGCACCTGGATCATCAACGGCTGCTCGACCAGTTTGCGGCCGAAGGCGGAGCGATGTTCGACGTGGTGGATCGCCTGAGCAAGCGCATGGCGCATCATCGCAGCCGACGAGACTGCGCAGTCGAGCCGGGTCTGGGTCACCATTTCGATGATCGCAGCAACGCCGTTGCCCGGTTCGCCTATCAACCAGCCATGTGCGCGTTGCAGTTCCACTTCGGCGGTGGCGTTCGAGCGGTTGCCGAGTTTCGACTTGAGGCGCTGGAGGGCCAACTCATTGCGCGTACCGTCGGGCAGCAGACGCGGCACCAGGAAACATCCCGGCCCGGCTTGCGTCTGCGCCAGCATCAGGAACGCATCCGACATCGGGGCGGACAGGAACCACTTGTGGCCGGTCAGCAGATATTCGGTTCCCGCGCCGCCGGCGCCGCCGCCAGCAGGTTCGGCGGACGTCGTGTTGGCCAGCACATCGCTGCCGCCCTGTTTTTCAGTCATGCCCATCCCGATGGTGGCGGCACGCTTCGTATCGACCGGTTCGCGACGGGCGTCGTAGCTGCGCGTGACGACCTTGGGCAGCCAGGTTTCGGCGATCCCGGGTTGCAGCAGCAGGGTCGGCACGGATGCATGCGTCATTGAAACCGGACACAAGTGGCCCGGCTCCATCTGACAGGCGAGATAGAAGCCGGCGGCGCGCGCCACCTGCTGGTCGGCGGACGATTCGTCGGCCTTCTTCACCAGACCAAGCCAGGACGCGCAGTTGAGCCCTTCCGCGCACGAGATCTCCATCAGTTCGTGGTAGGCAGGATGGTAATGAACCACGTCGGTGCGGCGTCCCTGGCGGTCGTGCGTTTCCAGGCGCGGGGTGTTTTCGTTGACGAGGCGGGCGCGCTCGCCGGCATCCGAACTGCCGCAGACCAACCCGAACGCGACGAGGCTGCGCGCCGCATGACCGCCGCCTTCGCGCGTGACAGCGTCCTGCAGGGCAGCATCGGAGGCATAAAGGTTGACGTCCTCGAAAGGCGGCGGCTGGTTGGTTACCCGATGTGTCGAAAACGGATTGGTCATGGTTCAGCGCACTCTCGAGTTGCTTTCGGGGCATTCAAGACCGACTTGGCTCGGCCGCCTATCGGTGCCTCAGCGAGGGCGTGACTGCAGGGTCCTTGATCTGCGATAGGGCACCAATAACGGCACGGGAGGGCGGCCAACCTGTGGCAAACTGAAGTCGCTCCCTGTTAGCGGTTGCAGCCAAGCAGAAGTCCGCCTATTAGAACAGCTTTAATGACCAAAATCGCGCCCGCGCAACTTACCAGGTTCCCGCACCGCCATCTGCTCTCCTGCGAGGGGCTGACGGCGCCGGACATCAGTTTTCTTCTCGACCTTGCCGACAAAGCCGCCGACCGCAACCGGAAGGTCGACAAGAAGCGAAACATTCTGGCCGGCCGGACGGTCATCAATCTCTTCTTCGAAGCTTCCACGCGAACGCAGGCCTCTTTCGAACTCGCCGGAAAGCGGCTTGGCGCGGACGTGATGAACATGCTGGTCGCCAGCTCTTCGGTGCAGAAGGGCGAGACGCTGATCGATACCGCCGTCACGCTCAATGCCATGCGCCCCGATATCATCGTCGTGCGCCACCACGCAGCCGGCGCGGTGGAACTGCTATCGCAAAAAGTCGACTGCTCGGTTGTCAACGCCGGCGACGGCGCTCACCAACATCCCACGCAGGCCCTGCTCGACGCGCTGACGATCCGCCGCGCCAAGGGCCGGCTTGCCGGACTGACGGTCGCGATCTGCGGCGACATCCTGCATTCGCGCGTGGCGCGTTCCAACATCGCGTTGCTGAACGCCATGTCGGCCCGCGTCAGGGTCATTGCTCCATCGACCTTACTTCCCTCCAATCCCGACCGGCTCGGCGCGGAAGTCTACACCGACATGTGGAAGGGGCTCGCGGACGCGGACGTGGTGATGATGCTGCGCCTTCAGCACGAGCGGATGGACGGAGCCTACGTGCCCTCGTCGCGGGAGTATTTCCATTTCTTCGGCCTCGATCACGAGAAGCTGGCGCGCGCCAAGCCCGATGCGCTGATCATGCATCCGGGCCCGATGAACCGCGGCGTCGAGATCGCTTCGACGGTGGCCGATCACTCGCGCAGCGTCATCCGCGACCAGGTCGAGATGGGTGTCGCGGTGCGCATGGCGGTTCTCGAAGCGCTGTCGCCGAACCTGCCGCAGGCCTGATCCAAGACCGCTTTCCGCCGCCTTGCGGAGCAAGGTCTTGGCGGGACGCACGGTCCAACAAAGTAGACATGCGAGCCAGCCAGATGAGCAGAACCGTCAGCCTACCGCCAAATGAAAAGCAGAAGCCTTCGCGAACTCCGCAGGTGTTTCTCAACGCGCGCCTCATCGATCCGGAAAGTGGTCGCGACGAACCGGGCGGGCTGTTCGTGCAGGATGGGCTGATCGCCGACATAGGTCCGCATCTGCGGCGCAACGCGCCGGAGGGGGCGGCCGTCATCGACTGCCAGGGGCATGTGTTGTGCCCAGGGCTGATCGATGCGCAGGTGTTCACCGGTGAGCCCGGCCAGGAGCATCGCGAAACCTTGAAAACCGCCAGCAGGGCGGCGGCGGCCGGCGGCGTCACGACGATGGTGGTGATGCCCGATACCTCGCCGGTGATCGATCAGGTGGCGCTCGTCGATTTCATCCAGCGCCGGGCCCGCGACAACGCCATCGTCCACGTCCACACCATGGCGGCGATGACGCGCGGCCTCGAAGGCGAGGAAATGACCGAGATCGGCCTGCTGAAGCGGGCTGGCGCCATCGCCTTCACCAACGGCAAGTCGAGCATCGCGAATACACGGGTGATGCGCAACGTGCTCAACTACGCCAAGGACTTCGATGCCCTCATCGTGCATCATTGCGAAGACCCGTATCTCAGCGCAACCGCCTCGATGAACTCTGGCGAGGTCGCAACGCGGCTCGGGCTCGCTGGCGTACCGACGGTCGCCGAAACCATCGTGGTCGAGCGCGATGTGCGCCTCGTCGAAAAAACCGGATCGCGCTATCATGCCTCGACGATCACATGCGGGCAGAGCCTCGAGGTCATCCGCGCCGCCAAGGCACGCGGACTGAAAGTCAGCTGCGGGGTGTCGATCAACCATCTGACGCTCAACGAAAACGACGTCACCGGATACCGTACCTTCTTCAAGGTGCGCCCGCCGCTTCGCCACGAAGACGACCGCAGGGCGATGGTCGAGGGCATCGCGTCGGGCGACATCGACATCATCGTCTCCAGCCACGACCCACAGGACGCTGACGTCAAGCGCCGTCCGTTCCAGGAAGCCGCCGACGGAGCAGCCGGGCTCGAAACGCTGTTGCCGGTGGCACTGCGGCTATTCCATTCCGGCGACGTCGGGCTCGTGCAACTGCTGAAGGCGATGACGGTCAATCCCGCGAAACTGCTGGGTCTGCACTCGGGCCGCCTCAAGAAGGGCGCCATCGCCGACATCATCCTGGTCGATCTCAACGAACCCTGGGTGGTCAACAAGGACCTGCTGCGTTCGCGCTCCAAGAACTCCCCCTTCGACGAAGCCCGCCTGCAGGGCCGCGTCTTGAGAACACTGGTTGCTGGCGAGACGGTGTATCAGTACGCTGGCAATGCGGCTTCATTGTCTGCCGTCTGAGCCGTCCAACGCTCGATAGGCAGGCTCGGGCACTCTCAATCGTCGCGCGAAGGCTCTGGGGAAGCATCAAAATGATCGAGTCGAGCGTCACGGCGCTAGCGGTCGCACTCGGCGCCGGTTATCTCCTCGGCTCGATACCGTTCGGCCTGCTGTTGACCCGGCTCGCAGGGCTCGGAGACATCCGGGCCATCGGATCGGGCAACATCGGGGCGACCAACGTTCTGCGCACAGGCCACAAGGGGCTGGCCGCGGCGACACTGCTGCTCGACGCGCTGAAGGGAACGCTGGCGGTGATGGCCGGGTCGCTGCTCTCTGGGGCGCCATCGCTGCTCGGGGGTGGCGAACCGCTCCTCGGCGCGGCAGCGGGAGGATTTGGCGCATTTCTCGGACATCTGTTTCCGGTCTGGCTCGGGTTCAAGGGCGGCAAGGGCGTCGCAACCTATATCGGCGTTCTGCTCGGCCTGCTTGCCAAGCTGGCGCTGCTGTTTTGCGGAATCTGGCTCGCAGTGGCGTTCGCGACGCGCTATTCGTCGCTATCGGCCCTCGTTGCCGCGGCACTCGTTCCGATCGCCGCCTACGTCTGGGGCGGACCGTTGCTGGCTGGCGTCACGGTGTTGATGAGCCTGCTGCTGATCTGGAAACATCACCCAAACATCCAACGGCTGTTGACCGGCGAGGAGACCAGGATCGGTGGCAAAGCAAAAGGCTGACGGCGTCAACCTGTTCACGCCAGCTCCGCTTCCAACCGCCGAGCTTGACGACACGCAGCGGCTCGCCTGCGTGCGCCTCATCCGCTCGCAGAATGTCGGGCCGATCACGTTCCGCGAACTCATCAACCGTTACGGGGGAGCGCAACAGGCGCTGGAGGCACTGCCGCACCTGAGCCGCAGGGCGGCACACGGCAAGGCGATCGTCATCTGTTCGGTGGCCGACGCCGAAGCCGAACTGACGGCGGCGCAGAAGTACGGCGCCCGGCCGCTGTTCACGATCGAACCCGGCTATCCGTTGCGCCTGGCTCAGATCGAAACGCCGCCGCCGCTCGTCTATGCCAAAGGCGACATCGCCCTCCTGGCAAGGCCGAGCATCGGCATCGTCGGGGCGCGGCAGGCTTCGGCTGCGGGCGTCAAACTGGCGCGACTATTCGGCCAGGAGTTGGGGCGGGCGGGACTCGTGATCGTCTCGGGACTGGCGCGCGGCATCGATAGCGCGGCGCATGAAGCCTCTCTCGAAACCGGGACGGTCGCGGTGCTCGCAGGTGGGCTCGACAACGTATATCCACCCGAGAATGCCGCGCTGCACTCTGCGATCGCGGAGCGCGGATGCCTCGTCTCCGAGATGCCGTGCGGGTTCCAACCGCGCGGTCAGGACTTCCCCCGGCGCAACCGCCTGATCTCCGGGATTGCTCTTGGCGTCCTGGTCGTCGAAGCAGCGAAGCGATCGGGAACGCTGTCGACGGCGCGGCGGGCAGCCGAGCAGAACCGCGAGATCTTTGCCATTCCCGGCAACCCGCTCGACCCGCGCGCGGAGGGAACCAATCATCTTCTGAAAACCGGGGCGACGCTGGTGACAGAGCCGCGCGACATAATCGAGGCGCTCGAGCCATTGACCGGTCTGGGAAGGCGCGCGTTCCGCGAAATTACGCTGCAGCAAGCAGCCTACGAAGCCGAATCCCTGGCGCCTGCACTCGATCCCGGCGAAAACGAACGCGACCAGGTGCTTGCAACGCTCGGCGCAGCGCCGGTCGCGGTCGACGATATCGTCCGGGCGACGGGGCTCGATATCCGGGTCGTGCGCGCCGCGCTGATCGAGCTTGATCTGGCCGGCCTGACCGAACGCCACGGCGCCCAGCTGGTCTCGCTTGCGAACGATCCTCGCTGATCTAAGCGATAATGTCAGCGGTTGCGGGCAAGCTCGTGTGCGGACAGAAGCCGCTCCGCCAAAGCATGTCGCCCGGACCGCGCCGCCATCTGCTGGAGTTCGAGTATCATATCGGCAATGTAGTTGTCGTAGTCAGATGCCTGGGCGGTCGCCGGGCCAGTCGGAGGCCGGTCGGGACGCTCGTCGTGGTCGTCGCTTTTTGGGTTCGGTTTCGCCATCGGCCGGTCCCCGCAACACGCGCCAAAGTTGTGATGCTGACGCTAGGTTATTCTATTTTAGATTGCAATATTTAACTACGCAATCTTTTAGGGTGCGGCGGGATGGGTTTGACTTCACCAGACCGATCCACCATCTTCCGGCGGCCGGGCCAGCGCCGGTCCCCTGTTATCCGCGGTCATTCGAGGGGACGGCTTGCGACGGTCCGATCGAGGGTACAGCGCGTAGCTTCCAATAGAAAATTCAAATGACCGGCGGCGAGCCCATTCGGCTATGCCGCATCAATGAAAGTCGCTCATGAACGTCGTGATCGTCGAGTCTGCCGCGAAAGCGAAGACCATCAATAAATACCTGGGATCCAATTACAAGGTCATCGCCTCGTTCGGCCATGTTCGCGACCTGCCCTCAAAGGATGGCTCGGTCAAGCCGGAGAACGATTTCGAAATGGCCTGGGACGTGGCCGATGCGAAATCGCAGAAGGTGCTGAAAGAGATCACCGACGCGGTGAGGACGGCCGACAAGCTGATTCTCGCAACAGACCCCGACCGCGAAGGCGAGGCGATTTCCTGGCATATCCTGCAGGTTCTGGAAAAGCGCAAGGCGCTGAAAAAGGGCGTGCCGGTCGAGCGGGTGGCGTTCAACGCCGTCACCAAGCAGGCGATCATGACGGCGATGGCCAATCCGCGTCAGATCGACGAGCCGCTGGTGTCGGCCTACCTCGCCCGCCGCGCTCTCGACTACCTCGTCGGTTTCACGCTGTCGCCGGTACTGTGGCGCAAGCTTCCAGGCGCCCGTTCGGCCGGCCGCGTTCAGTCCGTGGCGTTGCGCCTTGTGTGCAACCGGGAAGCGGAGATCGAAGCCTTCCGGACCGACGAGTACTGGTCGATCGAAGCCGTTCTCGAAACGGCCGCCAACGAAGAGGTACTGGCCCGGCTGACCGCCATCGACGGCGGCAACCTTAAAAAGCTCGACATCAAGAATGAGGCGCAGGCCAGCGCGATCAAGAAGGCCCTCGAAAAGGGCGAGTTCGTCGTCGCCTCGGTCGAGAAGAAGGCGACCAAGCGCAACCCGTGGGCGCCTTTCTCCACTTCGACGCTGCAGATGGACGCTTCCCGCAAGCTCGGCTTCTCGGCCAAACAGACGATGCAGGTTGCCCAGCGCCTGTATGAAGGCATCGACGTCGGCGAGGGCGCCCCCGTCGGCCTCATCACCTACATGCGTACCGACGGCGTGCAGATCGTGCCGGAAGCGGTGCAGTCGATCCGCGGCGCGATCGCCAGCGAGTTCGGCAAGAACTACGTCGCACCGTTCGTGCGCGAATACAAAACCAAGGCCAAGAACGCGCAGGAAGCGCACGAAGCCATCCGCCCGACCGACGTCGCACGCAAACCGCAGAAGATTGCCAAGTATCTCGATCGGGACCAGGCGCGGCTCTACGACCTCATCTGGAAGCGCGCGGTTGCCAGCCAGATGGCCTCGGCCGAGCTGGAACAGACGGTGGCCCAGATCGAAGTCAAGGGCCGCGACGGCAAGACCTACGACCTGCGCGCCAACGGCTCAGTGCTGCAGTTCGACGGGTTCCTCAGGGTCTACGAGGAAGGCCGCGACGAACGCCAGAAGGCGCAAAAGGGCAAGGAAGACACCAGCGAGGAGGAGGACAGCGATCGCCGCCTGCCGCCGCTCGAAAAGTCGCAGAAGCTGACCGACCGGGAAATCGCGGCCAACCAGCACTTCACGCAACCGCCGCCGCGCTTTACCGAGGCAACTCTCGTGAAGCGGATGGAGGAACTCGGCATCGGGCGGCCCTCGACATATGCGGCGACCATGGCGACGCTGCAGGAACGCGACTACGTCGTCATCGACAAGAAGAGGCTCGTTCCCGAAGACAAGGGACGGCTCGTCACATCGTTCCTGGAGGCGTTCTTCAAGCGCTACGTCGAGTACGATTTCACCGCCGACCTCGAGGAAAAGCTCGACCTCATCTCCGACAACAAGATGCAGTGGAAGGATGTCTTGCGCGATTTCTGGAAGGACTTCACCAAGGCGGTCGAGGATATCAAGGAACTGCGCGTTTCCGAAGTACTCGATGCGCTGAACGAACTGCTCGGACCACACGTGTTTCCAGCCAAGGAAGACGGGTTGGACCCGCGCGCATGCCCGTCGTGCAACGAGGGCCAGCTTAGCCTCAAGATCTCCTCCAAGTTCGGCGCCTTCATCGGCTGCAGCCGCTATCCCGACTGCCGCTTCACGCGCCAGCTCTCGCAGTCATCGGAAACTGACGCCAACGCCGCACTCGATGGCAAGGAACTCGGCTTCGACCCCGAGAGCGGGCTGCCGGTCAAGCTCCACGTCGGCCGCTTCGGGCCGTATCTGCAGCTTGGGACACCGGACGACTACGAAGAGGGCGAGAAGCCGAAACGCTCGTCGATCCCGAAGGGCATCGATGCCGGCGACGTCGATCTCGAAAAGGCGCTGAAGTTGTTGTCGCTGCCGCGCGAGATCGGACCGCATCCTGAAACCGGGACGATGATCACGGCGGGGCTCGGCCGCTACGGTCCGTTCGTCTTGCATGACGGCAAGTACGCCAACCTCGAAAGCATGGAAGAGGTCTTCACGATCGGCATCAACCGCGCCGTAACGGTGCTTGCAGAAAAGGCCGCGGCGGGTAGCGGGCGCTTCAACCGGCCGAAAGCAAAAGTGCTGAAGGATCTCGGCGAACATCCCCAGGAGAAGGGCAAAATCGAGGTCCTCGAAGGACGCTACGGCCCTTACATCAGTCACAACAAGGTCAATGCGACGTTGCCGAAGGGGCAGGAACCGACAGCTGTGACCCTCGAGCAGGCCATCGATCTCCTGGCTGAGCGCGCGAAAAAGAAACCGGCCAAGAAGCCGGCCAAAAAGGCCGTTGCGAAAAAGCCGGCGGCAAAGAAGCCGGCCGCCAATAAGGCGGTCAAGAAGCCGACGGCAAAGAAGGCCGCCAAGCCGAAGGCTGCAGCCGTCGAGGGCAGGGACAGCTAGTGGAGCGCAAGCCGAAGAAGACGGGGAAGCACAAGTCTCGCGGGGGGGATCGGAACGCCGCCGGAGAGCAGCAGGGTCATGGGCGCCCGGCGGACTACGACAGCGGCACGCGCGACGAGGACGGCCTGCCGCCGCGCGAAGACATCCTCAAATTCATCGCGACCGCCGGCAGCACGGTTGGGAAACGCGAAATCTCGCGCGCCTTCGCCATCAAGGGCGACGGGCGACTTGCCCTGAAGCAGCTGTTGAAGGAAATGGCGGAGGACGGTCTGTTGACCGGAAATCGCAGCGACCTTCGCGAGAAAGGCACTCTGCCGCCCGTCGCAGTCCTCGAAGTCACGGGCCAGGACGACAGCGGCGATCTCATCGCGCAGCCTGTGGTGTGGAAGGACGAAGACGGCAAGCGTCCCGGCGTTCTCATCCTGACGCACGTGCCGGAAGCGCAACGGGCCGCAGCCAGCCTCGGCATCGGCGACCGGGTCCTGTGCCAGATCAGCAGGCTCGATGAACCCGACGTCGAGGGACTGCGCTTCGAGGCCGTGCCGATCCGCAAGCTGCCGCGCGAGAAGCAGCGCCTGCTCGGCATCCTGCGGGCCAACCAAAAGGGCGGCGGCGGCACCATCGAGCCGATCGACCGCAAGCTCCTGCGCTCCTGGCCGGTGCAGAAAGCCGATATGGCAGGTGCCGGCGACGGCGATCTCGTGCGCTACGATCTGTTGCGCAAAGGCCGCTTTGCAGCGCCGCAGGCGCGCGTCGTCGAAGCGCTCGGCAACCCGGGCGACCAGCGCCAGATCAGTCTGATCGCGGTGCATGCCCACGGCATCCCCGACGAATTTCCAGAAAGCGTCATCGGCGAGGCCGAAGGGTTGCGGCGGCCAACGCTCGGCCAGCGCACCGACCTGACCCACCTGCCGCTGATCACCATCGATCCGCCGGATGCGCGAGACCACGACGATGCCGTCTATGCGGAACCCGATGCCGCCGAAGGCAACCCCGACGGCGTCGTCGTCTATGTCGCCATCGCCGATGTCGCCTACTACGTTCCGCCGGGCTCGCGTCTCGACCGCGAAGCGCGCCGGCGCGGCAACTCGGTCTATTTCCCCGACCGCGTCGTGCCGATGCTGCCCGAAAAGATCTCGAACGACCTCTGCTCGCTGCGCGAAGGCGAAGTGCGCGCCTGCCTCGCGGTGCGCATGGTCTTCGACAAACGCGGGGAAAAGCGCCACCACACCTTCATGCGGGCGATGATGCGCTCGCATGCGAAGCTCGCCTACCAGGAAGCGCAGGACGCCGTCGACGGCAAACCGACCGACAAGGCCGGAACGATTCTCGAAAGCGTCCTGAGGCCGCTGTGGGAGGCCTACGAGAAAGTCGCTGCCGCCCGCGACAGGCGCGGTCCGCTCGACCTCGATCTACCCGAACGAAAGATCATTCTCGACAAGGAGGGCCGCGTCGAGCGCGTCATGGTGCCAGAGCGACTCACCGCGCACCGGCTCATCGAAGAATTCATGATCCAGGCGAACGTCGCCGCCGCCGAAGCGCTCGAAAGCAGGAAAGCTCCCGTCGTCTACCGGATCCACGAACCGCCCTCGAAGGAAAAGCTGACCGCGCTGCGCGAATTCCTCGAAACGCTCGACCTCAAGCTGCCGCCGCAAAACCAGCTACGGCCGGATGCTTTCAACGGTATCCTGAAGAAGGCCAAGAGCCTGCCTGTGAGCGACCTCATCAACGAAGTCGTGCTGCGCTCGCAGAGCCAGGCCGTCTATTCGCCGGAAAACGCCGGACACTTCGGATTGAACCTGCGCCGCTATGCGCACTTCACATCGCCCATCAGGCGCTACGCGGACCTCATCGTACATCGCTCGCTGATCAAGGCGCTGGGTTTTGGCGAGGACGGGCTAAGCGATGTCGAGGTGCCGCAGCTGTCTGCCACCTGCGAACAGATATCGGACGCGGAACGGCGCGCGATGGCCGCCGAACGCGAAACCAACGACCGGCTCGTCGCCGCCCATCTCGCCGACCGGGTCGGGGCCGATTTCACAGCGCGGATCTCGGGCGTGACGCGTTCGGGACTGTTCGTGCGGCTATCCGAAACCGGGGCAGACGGCTTCGTGCCGGCGGCGAGCCTGGGCGAGGAATACTACAACTACGTCGAGGAAGCCCACGCCATGGTCGGGCAGCGGTCCGGTCTCTCCTACAGCCTCGGCGACAACGTCGAAGTGCGCCTCGTCGAAGCCATTCCGACGGCCGGCGCATTGAGGTTCGAAATGCTCTCGGAGCCGAGGAAACAAACAGGGCGTGCACCGCCCAAAGGGCTGAAGGCGGCGCGCGGGAGAAACCGGCGCACGGGCGGCGGAGGCGGCCGGAGCGGGGGTGGCTTCAAGGGACGCGGGCGCAAATAGGCCGGCGCAATGACAGTGCGCGGAAAAGGCGCCTTGACCAGTTTGAGACTTGCGGGCGAAATACGAGCCATGGCGATACACATCTCTCAAAACAGCACCGAACCGGCGGCGGAGCCGCGCCAGGTTCAAACTTCGATGCTTCGCGGAGCCGCCCAGGCGTGCCCGGCGTGCGGCACGGGCAAACTCTATTCGAGCTACCTGAAGGTCAACGATACCTGCCCCTCGTGCGCAGAAGAGTTGCATCATCAGCGCGCCGACGACGCGCCGCCCTACTTCACCATGTTGATTGTCGGTCATATCGTGGTGGCGCTGGTTCTCGTCGTGGAAGACCTGTTCGCCCCCGCGCTGTGGGTGCACGCAGCTCTCTGGGCACCGATGATTCTCGGCATGAGCCTGTGGCTGCTGCCGCGTATCAAGGGTGCCCTGATCGGGCTGCAATGGGCGTGGCGCATGCACGGCTTCAGCGGCGTGGACGATGAGGTTTTCGGTCTCGATGTCGCCGGCAAGCAACCGGAAGTCTGACAACGCCGCTGCGCCCAGCCCTGACAAGTCCGGCGCCGGACCAGTGTTCCCGCAAGTTGGCACCATGACCGTTCCGCCCGACACTTCCAGCGAACCCAAGGGCGGCGGAGCAAAGCCCGAAGCGCAAAATCCGAAGCCGCGCGATGCGGCAACCCTCATTGTCGTCGACCGCAACGGACCGCCGCGCATTCTCATGGGCCGGCGCCGGCCAAGCCAGATCTTCCTGCCGGATAAATTCGTCTTCCCCGGCGGGCGGGCGGACAAGGCCGACCGTACGGTTCCAGCGGCCGGCGAACTCGGCGACCGCTGCCAGGCGAAACTTCTGATCGACATGAAGGGCCGGGCGAGCACGCTCAGGGCACGCGGCCTGGCGCTGGCGGCGCTAAGGGAAACCTACGAGGAAGCCGGATTGTTGATCGGACAGGTCGGCGTGCCGGCAAATGCGGAAGCCGGTGTCAGAGGCGATCCGGGCACGTGGACGCGATTTTTCGCCGAGGATGTGTTGCCGGCCTTGACGCCGCTGACGTTCCTCGCCCGCGCCATTACTCCGCCGGGGCGCACGCGCCGCTACGATACACGGTTCTTCCTGGTCGACGCCGGCCATATCGCCAAGAAGGTGCCGCCTCCCGATGACGAATTGCGCGATCTCGGCTGGTTTACGATCGAGGAACTGAGGTCTCTCGATGTGCCCAACATCACGCGCGCCGTGGTCGAGGACGTCAGCGAATATCTGGCGGCCGAAGCGGCCGGTCAGGGCGACTGGGCGGTGCCGTTCTACTATTTCAGGGGAGGCGTGTTCGAGCGGGTGCTGTTGCGCTGACGGCCTCACCTGCTGCCATGCCCTCTGCCATTCCCCCCCCCAATGTGCGGCATTGATGGGACAAAGCTTGGCTTGACAGGGGGAGCGCGCAACGTCATGTTCCGGCAACCGATCCAAATTCACGCTTTCGACGGCCGCGCCCGCTTTTGCGGGCCTTTTCAATGGCCGTTCGAGTCAATGGCCGTTCGACCACTCAACTCCCACCCGAGGTAACCCTGATGGCTAAGCCCGTCGTCCAGAAGATCAAGCTGCTGTCCACCGCGGGCACCGGATTTTTCTATGTCACCAAGAAAAACCCGCGCAACACGACCGAAAAGATGGTTTTCAAGAAATATGATCCCGTCGTGCGCAAGCACGTCGAGTTCAAGGAACACAAGATCAAATGAATGGGCCGGAGCCTGGAAAGTCAAAGCCAGGGTCCGCGTAATCCCGGTCGCGGGGTTGTACCGGAACGTGCGAACCCTGGCCTGATGGTCCAAACGGACGGTCAAAGAGGGCTTCGACCAATCCGTCTGGTGTGAACTACGACTGCAGCCTATTGAGGAGGCCACTCCGGCCGCTGCGTCGTTCACAATCCCTCGTAATGGCAGGTGATGCGGCGGCCCTGACACCACGAGAGCTCTGCTGCACCCCGTTTCGCCAACGTTCCTACGTTTCGGCGGCCGAGGTGCCAATTCATTCCAAACGCGAAAGCGTTTTCTCCCAAGCTAATGCGAATACCACCGGGACAGCACCGATGCAAGTTCTTGCTTGACACCGCCCGATCGGCAACACCTGCGATTCGTAGATCCGCATACCGGCGCAGTTAAGGCATGACTTGGGCGCAATGTGGTTAACGGTGGTGGAACGGCAACGTGATGCCGCGGCTTTGAGCGCGCAATAAAAATCCGCGGCAGCGGCAGGCAGGACCATGTTCAGCGGGTGAACACGCTCCGGCTTTACGCAGCGGCAGCGACGACACGGTTGGGCCCACGCCGGTTGGCATTGGAGAGCGCCGTGCGAACTCGTTTCAGGAGGGACTGTGCGTTGTCCTGGCCGCCGGTCAGCTCGGCAATGCCAACGCTGGTCGTCAAGCGGATGCGCTCGGAGGCCTCGTTGAGGAACGGTTCGGCGGCGATCTGGGTGCGCAGCCTCTCGGCCACCTGATTGGCCCGCGCCAGGGGCATATCGGGGAGCACCACGAGGAAGCTGTCGCCCGACATGCGGCAGGCCAGATTGACGCCGCGCACATTGCGGCGCAGGCGCTTGGCAAACTCGACGAGAATGGCATCGGCCGTGAGATGGCCATGGGCGTCGTTGACCTCGCCGAAGGCGTCGATATCGACCATCATCACGGATAATTCGCGACTGCCGCCCTGGGCATCCTCGATCAAGGTCGTGAGGTGGCTGTCGAGGTAGCGGCGATTGTAGAGTCCCGTCAGGGCATCGGTGATGGCCAATTCGGCGCTCTGGAGCAGACGGTTTCTCAGATAATCGGTGTGGCGCTTGCGCTTGATCTGGGTTTTCGCACGGGCCAGAAGTTCGTGGCTTTCGATCGGCCGCATCAGGTAGTCGTTGACGCCGCTGTCCAGGCCGCGGAGCAGGCGGGCGTCAGAGCCCTGATCAATCAACACGATGATCGGAAGATGGCGGGTCGCGTCGTTGGCGCGCAATTCGGCACAAAGGCTGAGACCGTCGCCATCCTTCAGGCTCAGCGATATCAGCGCCAGATCGAAGGGTTCCTCCTTGATCTGCTGGATGGCGCGGGACAAATCGGACTCGACGACGGTGTCGTGATGCTTGGAGAGGACCTGCTGCAGCTTCTGCGCCGAACGGGCATGGTCTTCGACGATCATGATACGGCCGAAATCGCCCGAGAGGGCACGCTCAAGGGCGGCGTTTTCGGAAATGCCAAGCTGGCGGCCAGTGGCCGCCCGCATCATCATCTCGTCGTTCAGCGTCTTCAGCCGGGCAAGGCTCTTGACGCGGGTGATGAGGGCGATGTCATCGACGGGCTTGGTCAGGAAGTCGTCGGCGCCGCATTCCAGTCCCTGCACCTTGTCGGAGGGCTGGTCGAGGGCGGTGACCATGACGACGGGGATGTGCTGGGTGGCGGCGGACTGCTTCAAGCGGCGGCAGACTTCGAAGCCGTCAATGCCGGGCATCATGACATCGAGAAGCACGACATCGACGCGGTCGTTGGCGCAGATGTCGAGGGCTTCCATCCCCGAATAGGCCGTCAATACGTGAAAGTACTCGGCCGACAAACGCGCCTCGAGAAGCTTCACGTTGGCGGGGATGTCGTCGACGACGAGAACGCGGGCACTCATAATTTCAGCTGACTCCAACTTCGACCGGATTTTCTTTTAGGCCGGGCCTATGAACTGGCGGACGGTGTCGAGAAAACTCGCCACCGAAATCGGCTTCGATATGTAGGCTTCGCAGCCGCCAGATCGGATCCGCTCCTCGTCGCCCTTCATGGCGAACGCCGTCACGGCAATCACCGGGATGTCGCGAAGCTCATCGTCTTCCTTCAGCCACCGCGTCACCTCGAGGCCAGAGACTTCGGGGAGCTGGATGTCCATCAGGATAAGGTTTGGCCGGTGCTCGCGGGCCAGCGACAGCGCGTCGAGGCCATTGCGGGTCTGCACAGTGACGTAACCATGCGCGTCGAGCAGGTCGTGGAAGAGCTTCATGTTGAGCTCGTTGTCCTCAACGATCAGGACTTTTTTCGCCATTGAACGGTTCTCCGGCTTCAACCTGTCGACGAGGACGCCTGTCTGCTGATACGTCATCATGAGTTGCCTGTGCTGCCCCCAGCGTTCTGCACCGATTCTCCCGAATGGTGACCAAGGACACAGTGCGCTTGCAGCAGTAACCAACAATTTAAGGCGCCAGAAGAGTTAACGCCTGTCGATGAAAGAAGGTTAAACTCCCATGGCCAAGCGTCCTGTTGCGCTGCATTCTGTGGACGAAGCCGAACAAATCGCGTTGCAGGCCTTGCATTTTCTCGCCGAGGACGGACCGCGACTCGGCCGGTTCTTGAGCCTCACGGGAATCGGGCCTGCCGAACTGCGCGCAAGCGCGGGTGAGCGCCGCGTGCTTGCGGCCGTCCTCGGGCATCTCCTCGAGGACGAATCGCTGCTGCTGATGTTCGTTGGCGGGTCGCGGATCGCTCCCGAGCATGTCGGCAACGCGCACCGGCTGCTCGTCGGCGGCGAGGCCCTTGGGCGAGGAAACTGGCCTTGATGAGCGACCAAACCGGACCCGCGCCGGCCGGGCCCGCGGCCGAACGGATCCGCATCGGCATCGACCTTGGCGGGACAAAGATCGAAGGCATCGCCCTCAACGCGGCGGGCGGAGAATTGCTGCGCCAGAGAATAGCCGCACCGCGCGGCGACTACCGAGCGACGATCGGGGCCATCGCGGATGTCGTTTCGCACCTCATGGAAGTAGCTCTCGACAAGGTCGGAGCCGGCGGCACCAGGGGCACCGTGAGTGTCGGAGTCGGCATGCCGGGTTCGATGTCGCCGGCATCGGGCAGGGTGCAGAACGCCAATTCAACGTGGCTCAACGGCCAGCCGTTCGACCGTGACCTGGAGACCGCACTCGGACACCCCGTCCGTCTTGCCAACGACGCCAACTGCTTTGCGATTTCTGAGGCGGTCGATGGCGCCGGGGCCGGGGCCATTTCGGTTTTTGGCGTCATCCTCGGCACCGGCGTCGGCGGCGGCCTCGTCATCGGCGGGCGGATCGTCGATGGCCCGCGCGGGGCCGGCGGCGAGTGGGGGCACAATTCGCTGCCGTGGCCCCAGCCCGGTGAAGTTCCCGGACCGCTGTGCTGGTGCGGCCGGCGCGGTTGCATGGAAGCCTGGGTCTCAGGACCGGCGCTGGCGAGGGATTTTGCAGCTCAGGGGGGAGAACCGCTGTCGGCCGAATCGATCGCGCTTCTGGCCGCGAACGGAAATGCCGATGCCAAGGCGGCGCTCAATCGCCATTGCGACCGGCTGGCCCGCGGGCTGGCGCACGTCATCAATATCGTCGACCCTGAAGTCGTCGTACTTGGTGGCGGGCTGTCCAACCTGCCGCATCTCTACAGCGAACTTCCGCAGCGCATGGCGCCGTTGCTGTTCACTGACACGCCGAGCGTTCGCATCCTGCCACCGCACTGGGGCGATTCCGGCGGCGCACGCGGTGCGGCCTGGCTTTGGGAGTAGTGTTGGCTGCGGGTTCAGGGTTCCCGTCGTCCGGCGTCACTGGCCGGGTTTGCATTTCTCGGCATCAAGCATCGTCAGCTCGGTCAGCTTGCCGCGAATGGCGAAGTCACCGTAGTCGATCAGCAGGTTGCTCGAAATTCCGTTCTCGTGGAAGCGGAAGGCCAGTTCGTAACTCGGCGCGGCATCGGTGCCGCGTGCTTCGGGCTCGTAATAGCTGATGGCGACCGGCCAGGCGTGCATCTGGCCAAATTGGGCAACGCCGCGCAGGGATTCGGGAACACCTGTCAGCGCGGTTTCCTTCGGCAAGGCATTACCTATGAAGGAATTCGTTTCGAACACCGTTTCGCCCTGCTCGGATCCATCATAGAGGCGGGCGGGGAATTGATGGCGGCCCTGGCGCGCGGCTTCGAGCAGCGCCATCGAATGCTGGATCGGGAAGTAGACCTTGCCCTCAAGCTGCAGCGCGCGCGTGGCAGGTTTCGACAGCTCGACTTCCACCATGGCGTCGCCCGGCTCGCGTCCGGCCGTGCCCTCCGTCGTCTCGGTCAATTCCTTGCCGCGGTACTGGCTGAGGTTGAAGCGCATCTTGTCGCCGGCCGCCGCCTCCCAGCTCGACGTGCGTAGGTCGTTGAGGATCGAGGTGCCGTTGCGGTCGGTGACGCGGGTGACGAAGCGCATGTTCTGCGTGTAGCCGGAGCAACTGCCGCCGGCCAATTCGTAGACCATCCGGCCAGACATCTCGGTGATGCCCGAAGCCGTCGAGGCACGTTCAAGCGAGATCTCGTAGACGGCCTGATGAGGAGCAAGCCCGACGCCGCCTGCCCATGCGCCCGGGGCGGCCATCGCAAGCGCGAGGGTGGCCGCGCTGAACAGCCGGGGCAGAGAGTTGTACATCGCGTTCTCCAGTTGTTTTCGTTGGCATCCGAGTTCGGTCGCCGGATTCACCGGCCCTCAACTTATGACGAGATGCCGCCCGGCGCAAAGAGGTCTCGCACAGGGCGGTGTCCCCGTGCTAGCCCAGGATATCTCTTAGAGCGCGTCAACTTTTGACGGACTTGCAGCCGCGCTCTAATTTTTTGTTTGGTCGCATGTACGAAGCGCAAAACCGCGTACACTTTTGCCGAACATGCTCTAACTCCGCCAGACCGAAGGCTCCAAACCATGACCGATGCTGTTCTCGCCCGTCTCTCAGCCCTCAATCTGACCTTGCCGCCGGCGCCGGCTGCCGTCGCCAACTATGTGCCCTACCTCCTGACCGGCGACCTGTTGTACGTCTCCGGGCAGATTTCGAGGGCCGGCGACGGATCGATCCTTGCTGGACGCCTCGGGGCCGATCTGACCGTCGACCAAGGGCGCGAAGCCGCCGCCGCGTGCGCCCTCAACATCCTGGCGCAGGCGCAGGCCGCCCTCGGACGCCTTGACCGTATCGCGCAAGTCATTCGACTGACCGGCTACGTCAACGCGACCCCGGACTTTTCCGACCATCCCCTCGTCATCAACGGCGCCTCCGACATGATGGTCGACGTGCTCGGCGAAGCTGGCCGTCATACCCGCGTGGCTATCGGCGTTGCCGGACTGCCGGCAGGTTGCGCGGTCGAAGTCGACGCGATTCTGCGGGTCGCGGGGACCTAGCAGCCGATGGCAAACGCGGTTCTCGACCGCGCAACGTTCGTGCGCCCGATCGCGCACCGGGGGCTGCACGACGCCGAGCGGGGTGTGCTGGAAAACAGCGCGCCGGCGTTCGCAGCGGCGATCGCCGGCGGCTTCGGGATCGAGTGCGATGTTCGATCGGCCGTCGGAGGCATGCCGGTTGTTTTCCACGATGCGGATTGCCAGCGCCTTCTCGGGCTGGCTTTGGAAGTCGCCAGCTTAGGGGCCACCGAATTTGCCGCGCTGAATTACCCCGATGGGTCACCGGTCCTGACGCTCGCCGCACTGCTGGCGCTGGTCGAGGGGCGCGTGCCGGTGCTGGTGGAATTGAAGGACGACTGGAAGGGCGCCGACATGGACTTTTTGACCGAGGTTGCGCGTCTGGCGTCTGCCTACCGAGGGCCGCTGGCAGTGATGTCATTCGAGCCGCAACTGATGGCAGCGATGTCGCAACTCGCGCCGGCGGTCCCAAGGGGACTTGTGGCTGCCGATTTCGCAACTGACCCGCAGGTGGTGAGAGTGCTTGGTGCGCCACGGGCCGCCAGCCTGGCGGAAATGGAGGCGTTCGAGACGGCCGGTGCGAGTTTTGCCGCTTACCACGTCGAGGCGCTTGCGACCCCGGCAATCAGGAGGTTGCGGCAGGACGGCCTTCCCGTGTTCGCCTGGACGGTACGGGACGAGCGACAGCTTGCAATCGCTGTCGAACACGCCGACGCGCCGATCTTCGAGGGCGGCATCAGGAGCGCCATCGACCACCTCAGTTGCAGCACCGGCCAACGTCAATAGAGCGAGTCACCCAGCGCGTGCCGCTTCCAGCTATTACGGGCGTATTGCCGGCGGGCGATCCGGGCGGAACGTTGTTTCGCTTTATACTGGCGCGCCGCGCGGCGCCGCGGGACGCTATAGGCGCGTCGGGTCACCGGACGGGCCGTCGCCGCCCCGCGCCGTATCTTGGAGCGTTTTTGCGAGGCAGCGTCAGGTTGCTGTGCAACGGCGGCCATCTCGGCGCGCTCGCTATCAGCACCATTATCGGCCGCGGGCGCTGGCGCGAAGGACGCGGCGCTCCGCATTCTGGAAGGTAACGGAGGATGCAGCCCCGCTGTTTTTATCGCTCGCAAAGTGCTGCGTGACGGGGGCGGCACCTGCGGCAGCCGGCGCACAACGGCCAGTGACTGACCGAGAGACCGCAAGACGGGTTCGCCCGACGGCCCGGCTACGCCGCCAGCCAATCCTGCCTCAACGGTTGCGCCAACGAAGCCGGGACGCCGGTCTTGGAGCGGGCGTCTGCCAGGACGATCAACATTGACCGGCCGCGGTGTCGCGGCGCTGGTCGGCTTCTCCAAGATCAGCAGGTTTGCAGGCGGCATCGGCAGGGCGGCAACTTTCCTCGGAACAGCAGCCACGGTGGTCGGCACCGGCCCGCCGAGCGAACTTCTTGCAGCGGTATCGAAGCCAGGTACGGGCCTGCTGCCCGCCGCCGTCTCGACCGGCGGTTCGTTTGGGCCGGCCGGCCTGCGAATGCTGCCGGTCACGATGCCGGATGTTCCCGGACGCTCCGCCGCCAACGGCCGGCGCGCAGGCTCTGGCGTTTCAAGACCGCGCGCCTTCAGATGCGGTTGCCGCCGCTGCGGCAGCAAGGCGGTATCGATCGCAAATAAGGAGGGCGATTGCACCGGAAGCGGGGGAACGACGCGCGCGGCGCCGTCTCGGCCAACTGCGGCGATGATCGCGGTCGGTGGCCCGGACGGCGCGGAAAGCGACGTCAACGCCTGTTCGACAAGTACTGGCGATTGCGCCAGCGGCTGCACCACCATCTGAACCGCATGGCGCGCATCGACGAACGTCGGCCAGGTCGCCGGGCTGCGGACATTCGCTGAAATCGAGAACAATGATGCGTAGCCGTGCGTTGCAAACGCAAAAACCGCCAAGACACATGCTATCGTACTGAAACGCATGGTGTATTCCCCGTGTACCGCAGCGCTGTGCCGTGTCATCGCGTGGCGCGTCTCGAAGCCAGCGATACATCGCCCGTTCGCCAATCAATCTTTCATCTCGCGGCAGACCGTGCAACCGTGCAAACCGCGCAACACAATTGCGCGGGCGTTGTAATGGCAGGCGCGCAACAGCACATCGTGGGTGATTGAATTTTGATCCAGCGAACCTCCCCATGACGCAACAAGACAGTGACAGGCGCGAGAAGTGCCCGCTGAATATAGACAGCGAGGCGGAAGCAGCGGGCAGCGAAGCCGTCGTCGTGCGCGTTGTCGATTCTCTGATGGCGGTTGACAAAACGGCCTTCGATGCGTGCGCAAATCCTGATCCCGCCCGGTTCAACCCTTTCGTCACGCACGCCTTCCTCGAGGCGCTCGAAGCCTCAGGGTGTGTCAGTGCGGAAACCGGCTGGCTGCCGCAACATCTCGTCCTTGAAGACGCCAATGGAGGTATCAGGGGCGTGCTTCCGGCCTACCTCAAGTCGCACAGCCGCGGCGAGTTCGTGTTCGACAATGCGTGGGCGGCGGCCTACGAGCGGGTGGGCGGCGACTATTATCCCAAACTGCAGATCGCGGTGCCGTTCACACCCGTTCCGGGCCCGCGATTGCTGGTGCGTCCAGGCGAGGGCGCCGAAGAATGCGAACGCCTACTGGCTGGCGCCGCCATCGAACTTGCAAGCCGCATGGGGGTGTCGTCGGTCCACGTCACCTTCCTCGAAAAAGAACCCTGGGAACGGCTTGGCGCGCTCGGCTATCTGCAGCGCACGGACCAGCAGTTCCATTTCACCAATCCCGGTTATGACTCGTTTGAGGACTTTCTCGGCACGCTCGCATCGCGCAAACGCAAGGCGCTGCGCAAGGAGCGCGCGCAGGCCCTCGAAGCCGGTCTTGAAATCACGCATGTCACCGGCTCGGACATCACGCAGGCCCATTGGGACGCGTTCTTCCGGTTCTACCTGGACACGAGTGCGCGCAAGTGGGGCAGCCCCTATCTCAACCGGGAGTTCTTTTCGCTGCTGGCTGAGCGGATGGCCGAAAGATGCCTTCTCGTATTTGCCTCACGACAGGGGAAATATGTTGCAGGCGCCCTCAACCTCGTTGGCGGCGACTGTCTGTACGGGCGATACTGGGGGGCGATCGAGCACCACCCGTGCCTGCACTTCGAGCTTTGCTACTACCAGGCGATCGATTATGCCATCGCGCACGGACTCTCCAGGGTGGAAGCCGGCGCGCAGGGCCAGCACAAGCTGGCGCGCGGCTATGGTCCCGAGACGACCTATTCGGCGCACTGGATCGCCGATCCGGGCCTGTCGCAGGCGGTGGCACGCTACCTCAACGAAGAGCGCCGTCACATCGAGCGGGCGAAGCAGGTTCTCAACGACTATACGCCGTTCCGGAAAGGCGGATCGGGGCAAGGCGGGGATTGACCGGCAAGGCCAAGCGCGGACTAGTTTCCGCTCATTTCCGTTTGAAGAACAGCGCCGCGCGAGCCGGCAGGGAGATATGCCATGGCTGCCACCTACGAGAACGACAACATCTTCGCCAAGATCCTGCGCGGCTTAATTCCGTGCCACAAGGTCTACGAGGATGACGATGCAATCGCGTTCATGGATGTGATGCCGCAGTCGGACGGTCACGTCCTCGTCCTGCCGAAGGCGGCATCGCGCAATTTGCTCGATGCCGATCCCGCCGTTCTGGCGAAGTTGGCCCCGCTGCTGCAGCGGATGGCGGTGGCCGCCAAGGCGGCATTCGACGCCGACGGGATTTCGCTGATGCAGTTCAACGAGGGGGCCGGCGGGCAGACCGTCTTCCACCTGCATTTCCATATCATTCCGCGATACGACGGCGTTCCGCTGAATGCGCATGGCCGCGGCATGGAAGACCCGGAGGTGCTGGCGGCCAACGCCGGGAAGCTGCGCGCCGCACTCGCTGTTTGATTCGGGCCGGCTGATTTGGGCCGGCTGGTTCAGTTTTGCCGGTCGGCGCTCTTGAACCGAATGATGGGCTTGAACCGTAATGCCTCCGGGCTGTGATAAGGGTTCGCATGACAAAAATACTCATCATCGGCGCCAGTCGCGGCATCGGGCTTGAAACAGCGAAAGCCGCACTCGACGCCGGACATGAGGTTCGTGCCTTCGCGCGCGGGGCCGACAAGATCCCGCTCGACCATCCAGAGCTTGAAAAATTCGCAGGCGATGCCCTCGAAGCCGCCGACATCCGTCGGGCGCTGGCGGGCGTCGATGTCGTGATCGAGGTGCTGGGAGCACCGATCAACCCCGAAACCATCCTGACGGGAACGCGGCTCTTTTCGGATGCAACGCGCATCCTCGTCGACGCCATGGAAGAACTCGGACCCAAGCGGCTGATCTGCGTCACCGGACTTGGCGCGGGCGACAGCCGCGACCGGCTTGGCGGCATGTTCCGCTTGTTCTTCAGCCTCAGTCTCGCGCGCATCTATGACGACAAGGACGTCCAGGAACGAATCGTCATGAACTCAAAGCTCGACTGGACCATTGCGCGGCCGGGGATCCTGCGCGACGGGCGGGCGACAGGCCTCTACCGGGCGCTGCCCGACCCGAAGGACTGGAAGGCCGGGCCGATCCGCCGGGCGGATGTCGCACTGTTTCTCGTCGATGAAGCAGAGCGCGGCACGTATCGCGGAAAGACGCCGATGATCATCGCGTGACGACGTTTCGTTGCAAGGATTTCATTGCGCCAGGACGCCGAGTGCGAGCAGCACGGCAGCGGCGCTGAACACACCGGCGCCGAGGTGACGGCGCGCCCACAGAAAAACCGCGATCCCCGCGACGACGGCCGTCAATCTGACGGCCAAGGGGATCGCCTCGAGAACGCCCGCAGGAAACAGAACGAGGCGAGCGACCAGCCCGGCGACCAGCGCGGTTGCAACGGTACGAACCCAGACGAAGATCTCGCTGTCGCCGGCAAGGCCGCGTCCGAGATAGGCGCCAAGCCAGCGGAACGGCTCGTGTGCGATCAGCGCGACGAGCACGATAATCAGGGCGGCTTCCGGCGTGGCGAGGAATCCGCCGCTCATTCGTCGGGCTCCTCGAACAACGTGTCGAGGCGCCTGCCGACGACATAGCAAATCGTTCCGCCGATCAGGCCGGTCAGCAGAAGATCGAAGCCGGGGGTGATGACGTAGAAAACCGGCCCCATAACCGAACCGACCAGGATGGCCAGCCAGTCCATTGCAAGCGAGGCCGCTTTCATCAGCGAGAGCAGGAAATAGATCGGCGTCAGGAACAACAGCACGCCGGCCAGTACCGGGGGCACCGTACCGGCCAGTTCGAAGCCGATCGCAGTGCCAACGAGCGTCGTCAGGATCATGCCGGTGCCGATACCGAGGAAGACCTGCATGCGCCGGTCCTCCGGCACGCCCGGCAGAATGCGGTGGCCTTCGAGCCAGGCGGTGATAGCCACTGCATGGAGCGCGAGCAGCCGGCGCCACACCGCGGGACGATCGTCCTTGAGCCACGGCAGTATCGTGACGACCATCGGCACCAGGCGCACGCCCGTCAGCGCCACGGCTGCGGCGCCGGCAAGGATCGATCCGCCGCGGGCCAGTTGATCCATCATCACCACCTGGGCGGGCAGCGCGAAGAACGTCGCCATCATGAGGACCGCGTTGAAGAGCGACAGCCCGGCGTCGTTGGCGAGCGCGCCGAACCCGGCGGCACTCGCAAACAGTATGACGCCCGGGACCGACAGCGCGACGCGCAGCCCGTCGCGGAACGTCCGATAGCTGCGATGTCGCGGCTTACCGGCGGCGGCCGTTTGCTGTTCGTCTTCGCCGCTCTCCTGGCTCACGCTTCAGTGGCCATAGAAGATGCGCCCTTCGCTCGCCGGGACGGTGTGGAACAGCACGTCGAATTCCCGTGCATGGTTGCGGACTTCCTCGTCGCGCATGGAACCGGACGGCGCGAAGATCGCCTTGACCTTGCGGCGAGCGAGATGATCGACGGCGTCGGCGAAGGAGAAGAAGGAGTCCGAACAGACGGAGGCGCCTTTCAGCATTTCAGTGCGCTGGGTCAGCTTGGCGTGCAGCACCGCGTTCTCGGTTGCGGTGACGAGTTGCACATAGCCGGCGGCGTTGGCGATCAAGTTCCTGTCCTTGACCACCGTGATGCAGCTTGACGGACTGGCCGCGCAAATACCCCAGGCGAGGCTCATGTCGGCCTTGAGGTCGGCATCCCATTCCGCCGGGAGGGTTGGCACGTAGGGATTGGGCTGCTGTGAAACAGTGGCGCCGCGGATGGCGTGGGACATGATCTCCTGGCGCAGACTGCTTCGCCCGAGCTTGGCCATCGCCGGATTCGCGAGCAGGTGGCATTTGCGCGCCTTGCGCTCGAAATAGGCTGCCGCGCTCGCCTCGATGGCCGGTGCGGCGATGCCGAGGAAGGGGCGGTTCTCGCCCATCCACTGGCGGATCTTGTAGGCGGTCTGCTCGGTGATCTCGACGTTGGTGACGAGGAAGGCGCCATAGGCCGAGCGGAACTCGTTCTCGATGGCCAGCTTGATGACGCTGTCGGACGAGCCTGCCACCGCGGAGAACGGCGTGCCACGGCTGGTCAGCACGGCAATCTGGGGCACTTGCCCGAGGTTGACCTCAAAGGCGGCAGCGACGCGGGTGATGGCTTCGAGCGAGTTGTCGAATTCCTTCAGCGTCGACCAGCTCATGGAAGCTGCGTCCGACAGCGCCGGCGCGCCGTCCGGCAAGGTGAAACGGGTGATGGCAAGCGGATCCTGGCTGCCGGCATCGGCGGTGACGAAACCCTGCTGTTGCGGGTTCTCTCCATAATTCAGGGCGATCATGGCCATCGGTGCAGGTCTCCGTTCTGAGCAGCGGCAGGTGGGTGGTCAGTATCACCGCGCGGACGCACAAGAGGCAAGGGCGCAGATGGGCGCGGGGGCGGTGGCTGAAGATTTGCCGGCACAAGGCAACAGCTCCGTCGCACTGTGATTGCACGAGTTCGACAAATGTCGGTCGGCACAACAGTGACCTGGGACGATGGACTGCCGTCCTGCCGTTGCGGTCGCGGCGGCAGACACAGGCCGACATCGCTCGACGCTTGCAGCCGCTCCGCGCTGACCCCAATACTAATGTTTAATACTTTAGTTTCGATGTATATAATATTAGTTCTGTTGTCCCAGGAGTGAGCTACCAATGATTACGGCAGCACAGATGAGGGCCGCGAGGGCATTGCTTGGCATCGACCAGCAGACGCTGGCCGAATTGGCGGATGTGTCACTGCCGACCATCCAGCGAATGGAAGCGAGCCACGGCAATGTGCGCGGCGTCGTTGGAACCTTGATGAAGGTGGTCGAGGCGTTCGAGCGTGCCGGGATCGAGTTGATCGGTGACAAGGCGCCAAGCCAGGGCACGGGACGCGGCGTCAGGTTCAGAGTCGCCGCCAGCGCCGACAAAGCAACGGGTCCTCCCACGGCGGCTTCGGGCCGGCGCCGGCCACGCCCAAAGGCCTGAAGACTTTCGACAAGAGCAACTTTATCCGATCCAGGAATCACCTGAGGCGATTCCGTCAGATCCGAATTTGCTCTCGCAACATTCGCGACGGTGACCGCCGACGACCATGCCGACGATCCCGCCGCTCCTTCCAGCAAGGAGTCGGAGAACGATGGATTTGTCCGCACCGCGCCGTCTCAGACCTGCGGCGCCAAGCTTGGCCGAGTTGTTCACCCCAAAGCTCGTCACGATCCTGCGCGAGGGTTACGGCTGGCAGCAATTCAAAGCGGATGCCATCGCGGGCCTGACGGTCGCAATCGTGGCGCTGCCGCTATCGATGGCCATCGCCATCGGTTCGGGCCTGTCTCCCGAAAAGGGACTTTACACCGCGATCATCGGCGGCTTCATCATCTCGGCGCTCGGCGGCAGCCGGTTTCAGATCGGGGGGCCGGCCGGCGCGTTTATCGTGCTCATCGCCACGGTCGTCGAACGCCACGGCTATGATGGGCTGGTGCTGGCAACGCTGATGGCCGGGGCGATGATGCTGCTGGTCGGGTTCCTGCAACTTGGCACGTACATCAAGTACATTCCGTTTCCGGTTACCGTCGGATTCACCGCGGGCATCGCCGTCATCATCTTCGCCAGCCAGTTGAAGGAACTGCTGGGCCTCGACATCGCCAGGGAACCGGCCGACCTATTTCCCAAGATCCAGGCGATCGCGGCCAACATTCACACGGCGCAAACGGAGACCATTGCCCTTTCGGTGCTGGCGATCGCCATCATACTGGGGCTTAAGCGCGTTCGGCCGAATTGGCCGGGGTTGCTTATCGCAGTCGCGGTGACGGCACTGTTGACGTTCCTCCTGCAGCTTGACGTCGCGACCATCGGCAGCCGGTTCGGCGGCATACCGCGCAGCCTGCCTGCGCCATCGTTGCCGGTCTTCGATCTCACAAAGATGCGGGCAGTGCTACCCGACGCGATGGCCATCGCGTTGCTCGGCGCGATCGAGTCGCTGCTCTCGGCAGTCGTCGCCGACGGCATGACCGGCCGGCGACACCGCTCCAACTGCGAGCTGGTGGCGCAAGGGGCGGCCAACATCGCGGCCGTGACGTTCGGCGGCATGTGCGTCACCGGCACGATTGCCCGCACCGCGACCAACGTGCGCGCCAATGCGCATGGTCCCGTCTCCGGCATGCTGCATGCCGTCTACATCCTGCTGTTCATGCTCCTGGCCGCGCCTTTGGCCGCTTACATCCCGCTTGCCGCACTCGGTGGCGTATTGGCGATCGTCGCCTGGAACATGGCAGAGAAAAAGGAGTTCTGGGCGCTTCTGCGGACCACACCCGGCGATGCCACGGTTCTCATGGCGACGTTCCTGTTGACGATCTTCGCCGACTTGACGATCGCCATCGCGACAGGCGTCACGCTCGGTTCATTTTTGTTCCTGCATCGCATGGCGAACGCCGTCGAAGTCGAGACCGGTCTGCGCGTCATTCCGCAGGACGAGGCCGACACGTCGGGTCCGTCCCGGGACAGCTACGATCCGCAGACCTCCAAAGACATCATCGTCTATCGCATCAGCGGGGCATTCTTCTTTGGCGCGACGGCCGCCGTCGGCGGCGTGCTCGACCGTATCGGCGATCACCCAAAGGTCTTCGTACTCGACTTCTCCGACGTGCCGCTTGTGGACAGCACAGCGGCAAGGGTGCTCGAAGGTTTCGCCCATAAACTCCAGCAGTCGGGTACGCGCGTCTATTTCGCAGCAGCGTCGAAAAGCGTGCGCAGAGCGCTATTGATGACCGGCCTGCGCAAACCGCTCGTGCGCTACGCCTCTTCGCCCGAAGATGCCATCCAGCATTGGCGCAGAACCGATGCCCCCGCATAGCCCGGTTAGCCGCCAGCCGAAAGCACCTCGCTGAGCCTGCAATCTCGCGCAATGCCACCGCGGGCCGCACCCTTGCACGTTCGCCATTCGCGCGCGGTCGTCAGCTTACGATGTTTTTACGTGCACGTTGTAAACTCCCGCCGAAAGCGTGTCAGATCTGGAGTATCGCCCGCCGTGTTGTCTGTGTTCGGATCGGTCGTGTTCGCTTTGTTATATGGCGGGATGCTGTGGGCGAAGGCCTATCGCTGGCGATATCTGGCGAAGAGCTATGCCGCGCAAGCCGGTCCGGTTATCGACAAGCGCAACATGCGCAGCGCGGTCCTGATCGGCCTCGGCGCATTCAACTCGTTCAAGGGTATCATCACGATCGGCGTCCACGAAAACGGTGCGTCGTTTCGTGTCATGCCGATATTCTCGCTGTTCCACGAACCGCTCTTCGTGCCCTACAGCGATATCCGCGGCTGGCGTGCGACGTGGTATCTCGATGCGCGCTCGAGCGAACTGGAGTTCGGTCGCTCCCCGGAGGTCAAGATGGTTTTGCCGCAAGAGGATGCCGAGTGGATCCGAAGTCATGCGGGCCACAAGATGAGGCTGCGCGACGACAGGCCGCCGCAACAGGGCAACGCAAGTCGGGGATGGCATGCCTTCACCGTGTTGCATGCGGCTGCTTCTCTCGCCATGCTTCTTTGGCTTTCGGCGTACTTCCTCCTGCAATAGCTAGACCATCATGTCCGCTGGGGATACGGGTGACTTGAGTGGTGACCCGCCGCTATCGCGGACTGCGGTCCGCGCATCGCCTGGCGCGGCTCATGATGTCGACTGGCGTCAACGATTCGATCAAGGTCGCGCGAAGTGACTTCACCTGCTCGAAGGCTTCAGCCTCCTTTATTCCTTTCGGAATGGCGTAGGCAGCCAGATACGTCATTGAGCTGACCAATGCGCGTTTCGCCAGGCCAGGATCGTTTTCGGCCTTGCCGCTTATCACGAGGGCGTTGGCTGCACTAATCAATGCCGCGCATTCGAGGTTGGAGTCGATCCTCTCGCCACCCGAGGGACTACAGGCAGACAAGGCACAACAAGAAATCGCCCCGAACATCATCGCGACATTTCGCATCAGATCCTCCCTCGACACAGCCGCAGCATCTGATAGCAAAATTCTCTTGAGATCCGGCAACCGTGATCGGACAGCGGATCGTCACCATTTGAACGGCATCCCGCGAATGCTGCGGCAATGCCAAGCTTGATAGTGGTTTCTATTCCGCCGGAGCCGGCGACTCCACCGGTTCCAGATCCGGCTTTTTCGTTCCGGCTTCGGTCTCGAGTCGACGAGCCACGTCTCCTGGTGATCCTGTCTTCCTCGCGAAGAGCGAATAGGCAACGGGCACCAGATAAAGCGTCATGAAGGTGGCGGCCAGCACGCCCGATAGAACAACGATGCCGATGACAAAGCGCGTCTCTGCGCCGGCGCCAAACGACAGGATGAGCGGAACGCTGCCAGCTGCAGTCGTGATGCCGGTCATGATGATGGGGCGTAACCTCGTCACGGCTGCTTCTTCGAGTGCCGCATCGAAATCCATGCCTTCGTCACGCAGCTGGTTGGCGAATTCGACGATCAGGATGCCGTTCTTCGCGGCAAGCCCGATCAGCATGATGAGCCCGATCTGCGAGTAAATGTTGAGCGTCGCACCCGTCAGCCACATGCCAAACAAGGCACCGCCAACAGCAAGCGGCACCGTAAACATGATGACCAATGGGTGAATCCAGCTCTCGAACTGTGCAGCCAGAACGAGGAAGACAACGATCAGTCCGAGCAGGAACACGAACAGCAGCGATTGCCCTGCGTTCTTGTAGTCCAACGACTGCCCCTTGAAATCGATGATCACCGATGGTGGCAGTTTTTCGCGCGCCAGCTTTTCGACATGTGCGAGCGCTTCTCCAAGCGCCAGTTCGTCGGAAAGGTTCGCCTCCAGAGTGATGGCGCGGATGCGGTTATATCTATTGAGCGCAGTCGAACCGGCTTCCTCGCGGACGGTTACGAAATTGGAAAGGGGAATAAGGGCGCTCGAGCGTTCGGATCGACGTATATATTCTGCAGACTCGCCGGCGTGCGCTGGATGCCGCGTTCGCCTTCAAGGATGACGTCATATTCTTCACCATCCTCGATGTAGGTCGTGACACGGCGCGAGCCGAGCATCGTTTGCAGAGTGCGTCCGATATTCGATACCGTGACCCCGAGCTCGGCCGCGCGGTCATAGTTGATCTCGATGCGCAACTGCGGCTGGGTTTCCTTGTAATCCCAATCCAGGCCGACGAGACCTGGATTATCCTTCTCAATGGCGGAGACAATCACGTCCCGCCATTCAGCGAGTTGTTCCCATGTGCCTCCGCCAATTGTCATGCGGAATGGTTTTTGAATTCCTCCAGCGAAACCCTGGCGCATCACCGGAAAGGCGCGAACCCCCGGCAAACCCGCCAGATCCCGGCGGATTTCGTCCATGATCTTCCATGCGGAGCGGCGCTTCGACCAATCGTTCAGGACGGCAATGACAATCCCGGAATTGAAGGATTCATAGTTGTTGAAGGTTCGCGGCGCGCGAACGAGGAGGCGCTCGAATTCGCCAGATTCAGTGTAGGGAACCAGACGCCGCTCGATCTCGTCCATGTACTCCTTCATATAGGCGTAGGTGGCGCCTTCCGGACCGTTGACGATAACGAAGAAGGCGCCGCGGTCCTCTTTCGGCGCATACTCGGCCGGCAGTTTCTGGAAGAGCCACCAGGACGCCCCGACCAGACCGAAGAACACCAGCAAAACTACAATCCAGCCACGCAGCGCAACATGCAGGGTGATCCGGTAACCGTTGCGTATCGCTCCAAAGACCCGGTCGACGGCGCGCTCGGCCAATCCCGGGGCGTCTGCGCCTTTCAATACGATGCTAGCGATCATCGGCGAAAGCGAAAGTGCAACGAAGCTTGAAAAGGCGACGGCCGCTGCCATGGTCAGCGCGAACTCGGAAAACAGCCGGCCGATATCGCCTTCAAGGAATGCGATCGGAACGAAGACCGAAATGAGAACGACGGTTGTCGCGATAACCGCAAAACCGACTTGCCGCGTTCCCCTGAACGCCGCTACCAGCGGCGTTTCGTTGAGTTCGCGGATGCGACGGACGATGTTCTCCAGAACGACGATCGTATCATCCACGACGAGGCCGATCGCCAGAACCAGCGCAAGCAGCGTCAGCAGGTTTATCGAGAACCCCAATGCGTACAGCACGGTGAATGTCGCGACGATCGAAACAGGCACAGTGACAGCGGGTACCAGGGTTGCGCGCACGCTTCCAAGAAACACGAGAATGACAAGAATGACGAGGCCGATAGCGACGAACAGCGTCTTATAAACCTCTACAATTGCGCCTTCGACAAACACCGAAGTGTCATAGCTCTGGCGGATGGCCATGCCTTTGGGCAGTCCGGCGGCGTTGATTAGGGCCGCCTCCTCCTTTGCCGCGCGGGCAACGGCGATGGTATTGGCGGTCGATTGCTTGATGATGCCGATACCGACCATCGGCACGAGGTTGCCGCGAAAGAAGCTGCGGTCCTCCTCGGTACCCTTCTCGACGCGCGCGATATCGCCAAGCCGAATGAGATAGCCATCGTCGCCGCGGCGCAGGACGAGATTTGCAAAATTCTGCGCCGAAGTGAACGAACGCTCGATGCGCACGGTGAAGAGCTGGTCGCGCGATTCAATCGAACCTGCAGGCAATTCGACGTTTTCCGAGCGCAATGCATTCTCGACATCGTTTGCCGTCAAGCCGCGTGCCGCCATCGCCTTGCGGTCGAGCCAGATACGCATCGCATAAATCTGTTGTCCGCCGACCCTGACCCGCGCGACGCCATCGAGAACCGAAAACCTGTCAACGAGATAACGCTGGGCGTAATCGGTGAGTTCGGGAACGGTCATCTCGTCGCTGGCCAGGTTGAGCCACATGATGACGTCCTGGTCGCCGTCGACCTTCTGAATCTCAGGCGGATCGGCTTCGTCCGGCAGGTCGTCGAGTATGCCGGAAACGCGGTCGCGTATGTCGTTGGCGGCGGCATCGACGTCACGGCCGACTTTGAACTCGATCGTTACGGTCGATTCGCCGTCTTCGCTCTTGGATTCGATAAACGAAATGCCTTCCACGCCCGAGATTCGTTCTTCAATCAGCTCGGTGACGCGTGTTTCGACAATATTGGCTGAGGCGCCAGGATAGAGGGTCTCGATACTGACGACGGGTGGGTCGATATCGGGATATTGCCGCAACGGCAGACGTTCATAAGCCACGAGACCGAATGCGATCAGCAGAAGGGACATGACGGCAGCAAAAACGGGCCGCTTGATGGATATGTCGGAGATCAGCATCTGCTCATGGTCCGGTTCTGCTGCTTACGGATGTGAATTCTTTCTTCGCCGCGATGCGTCCGCCGGCGGCCGGACATGAGTTCTATGGAAGGCGCGCTTCCTGGTGGATCGAACTGGGCCTGTTGCGTCTCAGGTGCCGTCCGCCCGCTTCCGCCTGAGAAGATCCGAGAGCGGCTCGCCTCCCTTGTCGATCGCTGTCACCTCGACTGCCTGACCGTCTCTCACGCGCAACGTTCCGTCGATGACGACCAATTCGCCGGCATCGAGTCCGGAGACGACTTCGACCTTGCCGTCGAGGCGCGTTCCAAGCTCGACCAGTCGGGATTGAGCCTTCGGGCCCTCGTTTTTGGTATCGACGACAAAAACCCGCGTTTCGCGCTTGCGCGCGATGACAGCCTGCTCGGGTACGACAACGGCCTGACGCCTGTTCTTGAGAATTTCCACCATCATCAGGATGCCGGATTTCAACACCCCGTCCTTGTTGGGAATGACGGCGCGCACCGTCACCGAGCGGGTCACGGGATCGACCCGGCTGTCGATGCCGGTGACCTCTCCAGTGAAGCTGCGTTCACCGAATGCGTCTGCCTTGGCTTCTATCGGCAGGCCCAACCTGATGGTCGACAGAAACGTCGAGGGGATCGAGAAATCGAGTTTCATGGAGCTGTCATCGTCAATCGTCGCGATAACGGTTCCGGGCTCCACGAGAGCGCCGACACTTATTCGGCGCAGTCCGACGACTCCGTCAAAAGGCGCCTCGGTCCGGCGATCGGCAATGCGCGATTTGACGGCTTCGAGTCGCGCCAGCGCCGTCTCATGATCGCGGCGGCGTTCAGACAGCAAGGCTTCGGAGCTCACGCCTCTCGAGGCAAGGGGCTTGGTGCGTTCGAGTTGTTCACCGGCTTCAAGGGCAGTTGCCTCAGCCTCTCGCAGTTGGGCGGTCTCTTCGGAGTTCGTCATCAACGCCAGCGTATCGCCTTTCGAAACGCGCTGGCCGTCCTCGAATTTCAATTCTGTGACGATCTCGGTGACCTGCGCTGTAATGGTAACCTGTTCGTTGGCGCGTAACGTGCCCAATGCTTCGACGCGGTCGAAAATCTCTTCCTCGATCGCCTCGACAAGGATCACCGGGGTTGGTGCGGTCTGGGCCAGGCTGGAACTGGCGGGGTATAACGCGAAGATCAGGACGCAGAGCAGCCCTGTGATCTGGGGCACGATTGCCGTCGCTCTCAATGGTGCCACTAATCCGGTCTCCTGTTGCAAGCGTCTGTCTCTGCAGCCGTTTGGCAATATATCTGAATGGAGCGATGACGCGCTGCAAAGCTAACATGGGAATTCGCGTCATGAAGTCTGCAGAGTTTCGTTCACGCACACGTGAAGACGAGCCGGCATTATTCCCTTAGCCGGTCCGGCGCGCGGCGCAAAAATCCCCACAGCAGCGACAGCATGGGACAAGGAACGGGGGAAACAAAGTAAGCTGTCACTCGTAGTGAAACAGGCGCTTCTAATAGGACACGTAAACGATGCTGGACATGAAACGATTTCCAAAAAGTTCCGTGGTGTGACGGCCAACTTTTGGCAGTTGTGTTGCAGCTACGCTCTTGACGTTCAGCGCATTGATGGCAACCTCGGGTCGCTGCAATTCATGGGGGCGGGGACGTATGAGGGGATCGGGGATCGGGTGGATTACGCTGATCTGCTTCGGCGTGCAGCTCATTGCGGAGCAATGCCAGGCCGACACTCCGGGTCAGGCCGACTCGCTACGTCATAGGGAGTCTCTGGGTCATGGCGACTCGATAGGAAAGTTCGGGCCGGAGGGTGCCCGCATGCGCGAGCAGCTCTGGATCGTGCCGGGCGCGGATGCGGCATATCCTCTGCGTGCGACGTTGTTTCGGCCGCCTGCATCCCCGTCGCCGAAAGCGCGCTTGCCGCTGGTGGTAATCAATCACGGTACCGACGACAACACCCGGCTGTCGGTTTCGATGCCGGTTTATTACTGGTTGTCGCGCTGGTTCGTCGAGCGCGGGTTTGCGGTCCTGCTGCCGCAGCGTCGTGGCCATGGCGCGACAGGTGGGCCACTCGCGGAAGCCGTCGGCAATTGCGCCAATCCGGACCACCTCAGGTCTGGGCTGGAAGCGGCCAAGGACATCAATGCGGCCGTAACGTTCATGCGCCAACAGCCTTTTATCGATGAGCAGCAGGTGATCGCTGTTGGAGTTTCTTCGGGAGGGTGGGCGTCCCTGGCGCTCGCCTCCGCCCAACCAGACTCCCTTCGCGCCATCGTAAATTTCGCCGGAGGGCGCGGCGGGCATGCGAACGGCGAACGCTTGCAAATCTGCGGCGAGAGCAATTTGATATCTGCAACCGCTGCCTATGCCGCCTCTGCTCGGATCCCGACGCGATGGTACTATTCACGAAATGACAGCTTCTTTCCGCCGCGCATCGCGAAGGCGCTTGCTAAAACCTGGCGGGAAGCCGGGGGCCACGTCGAGCTTTCAGTGATCAAGCCGTATGGATCCGAAGGTCACAGAATTGCTGACGACCGAGCCGGGTGGGACCTCTGGGGAACTTCGCTCGATCGGTTCCTCGCACAAGTCATGCAATCCGACACTGTCGACAATAAGGATTCGATGCCGGAGCAGCACGCGGCGCGCTTTCCGATAGTGCTGCAGGAAACCCGTGTTCCGGGATTGCGCTAGAGAACAAACGTCTGGCAGCCACAGCGGCTCAGGCCGCGGAATCCAGCGTATCCTCACTGTGTCGGCTCGCGAAACGATTCTGGGAACTTTTCGAAAGCGCGAACCGTTCTCCTCGCAATCCGAAGTGATGCAGGCAGGCTGCGATGCTGGCGGAATCCAATCAGCAGCAAAAGGCCGCAGGCGCAGCTCTAGATCATTTCCGCTTTAGGCGGAAGCAATCTTGCTAGTTCGCTCACGGGCCAAACGGCCTATCGGCCGGACCCCTTCCTGAAAAGCGGAAAAGGATTGAAACTTTGCCGACTGAACGCGGAATTTTCCGGTTGGTGCCGACTGCCGATCCTGGCGACCCGAGATGGCTGGACCGCAAATGCCCCGGCGAGGTGCTCGTTCGGGCCGACTCCGCAGCTGATGCTCGCATCGTGGCGGCAATGGCTGAAATTGATTTTCCCGAAACCAACGCCAAACCGTCGCACGGTGTGTCTACGCGCTTTGCAAGTTGTTTTCGTGACGAGAAACTGTACGACGTCGTGGTGGCGCCATCGGCGGCGTTCGAGTTGGCCGGTCCGCGAGAAGTTCTCAGCGGGCTGAGCGAGGATGACATTCACGTCCTGTCAATCAAGGAAAATTGATAAAAGCCCGCCGCATAATCGGACGGCGTCAATCGGCAGAAATACTTTGTTTAACGGTTGCGCACGTCACCCGCATGGAAAAAATGCGCGCCCATTTCGTAGCCGCAATCAGGAACTTGCCGGCGATCGCGGCGTTGGCACCTTTGAGATCGCAACATCTAGGAGGTGACTAATGTCGAATACAACCCACGTTTTGAACGACACTATCAGTTTGCTGAAGGCGGGCGAAAGTTTCTACCGGAAAGCCGCCGACAATGTCGACGACCATGCCCTAAAGAAACTTTTTTCGGAACACGCCGCCATCCGTAACGCTGCGGTTACTGAAATGTCGCAGAAGGTCGAAAGGTCCGATGAAGATCCGTCGGGAGCCAGTTGGACCGAACAGGCCCGGCAAGGGTACGCGAACGCCGAGAGCATGTTCAACGGTACCGATGCGCTGATCGAATATCTCGAAGAACACGAAGACCGGACGCTCGAACAAATCCGCGAAGCGCTGAAGGGAGTCGAAGATCGGGAGGCGGTGAAAATCCTGACGCGGCATCTTGCGATTTTCCAGCAGACGCACGACCGCATGAAGGCGGTGAAGGACACTCACAATAGCTGAGCTGGAAAGCCGCGCCGACCTTTAATGGAAAAAGCCCGCCGGACTGCTCCGGCGGGCTTTTTTTCTTGCGCATTAGGATGGCCATCGCTGCACGACGTCCGGCGTCGAATATTCTCCGCGAGGTGTCCGACGATCAGAGGTCCCTGAAAGCGGTGCTAGTCCCGCTTTTTCCTCGGGACGCCGGGGACGGTGCCGCCGCCGGACTTCGGGGCGGGCTTGTCCTTCTTGGCTTTCGGGCTCGGCAGCGCCTTGCGGGACGCCGCCGTGACGAGTTGGGGTTCGCCGTCGTCGTCGTCGCGATCCTCGTCGATGTCGTCTTCGTCCTCTTCACCCTCGACCGACTCGGCCTTCTTCAGGGACGGGTCGGCGGGGATGTAGTTGAAGCCGAGCTTGCGCTCGTCGCCTTCGCCCTCGACCATTACCTTGACGGTGCCGCCGTTCTCGAGCGCGCCGAAGAGCAGTTCCTCGGCGAGCGGCTTCTTGATGTGCTCCTGGATGACGCGGGCGAGCGGGCGGGCGCCGAACTTCTCGTCATAGCCCTTCTCGCCGAGCCACTTGGCGGCTTCTTCGGAGAGTTCGATCGTCACGCCGCGGTCGGCAAGCTGGGCTTCGAGCTGGAAGACGAACTTCTCGACGACCTTCTCGATGACTTCCGGGGGCAGGGACGAGAACGGGATGACCGAGTCGAGCCTGTTGCGGAACTCGGGCGTGAACAGCTTGTTGACGGCTTCGGTATCGTCGCCCTCGCGCTTCGAACGGTTGAAGCCCATCGGGGCTTTCGCCATCTCGGAGGCGCCGGCGTTCGACGTCATGATGAGGATGACGTTGCGGAAGTCGACCGACTTGCCGTTGTGGTCGGTCAGCTTGCCGTGGTCCATTACCTGCAACAGGATGTTGAACAGGTCCGGGTGGGCCTTCTCGATCTCGTCGAGGAGAAGGACCGAGTGGGGATGCTGGTCGATGCCATCCGTCAACAGTCCGCCCTGGTCGAAGCCGACGTAGCCGGGAGGCGCGCCGATCAACCGGGAGACGGTGTGCTTTTCCATGTACTCGGACATGTCGAAGCGCAACAGTTCGACGCCCATCAGGCTGGCGAGCTGCTTGGCGACCTCCGTCTTGCCGACGCCGGTCGGGCCGGTGAAGAGGTAGCAGCCGATCGGCTTTTCGGGTTCTCGCAGGCCGGCGCGCGACAGCTTGATCGCACTCGATAGCGCGATGATCGCCTGATCCTGGCCGAAGACGAGCCGCTTCAGGTCCTTTTGCAGATTGGAAAGGACTTCGGAGTCCGACTTGGTGACGGTCTTGGGCGGGATGCGGGCCATCGTCGCGACGGTGGCCTCGACCTCCTTCGTGGTGATGCGCTTCTTGCGCTTCTCTTCGGGCACCAGCATCTGCGAAGCGCCGGTTTCGTCGATCACGTCGATGGCCTTGTCGGGCAGCTTGCGGTCGTTGATATACTTGGCCGAGAGCTCGACGGCGGCGCGGACGGCTTCGTTGGTGTACTTGATCTTGTGGAAGTCCTCGAAGTACGGCTTGAGGCCTTTCAGGATCTCGACCGTATCCTCGACGGAGGGTTCCTTGACGTCGATCTTCTGGAAGCGGCGCACCAGCGCGCGGTCCTTTTCGAAGTGCTGGCGGTACTCCTTATAGGTGGTCGAGCCGATGCAGCGCAAGACGCCCGCCTGAAGCGCCGGCTTCAAGAGGTTCGAAGCGTCCATGGCGCCGCCAGAGGTCGCGCCCGCGCCGATGACGGTGTGGATCTCGTCGATGAACAGGATGGCGCCGGGGTAGTTCTCGATCTCCTTCATGACGGCTTTCAGCCGCTCCTCGAAATCGCCGCGGTAGCGGGTGCCGGCCAGAAGCGCGCCCATGTCGAGCGAGAAAATAGTGGCGTTGCGCAGCACTTCGGGCACTTCGCCGCGGATGATCTTGCGGGCCAGACCTTCGGCGATGGCGGTCTTGCCGACGCCGGGGTCGCCGACGAGCAGCGGGTTGTTCTTTTGGCGGCGGCAGAGAACCTGGATGGTGCGCAGCACCTCGGTCTCGCGGCCGATAAGCGGATCGATCTTGCCGTCGCGGGCCTTCTTGTTGAGGTTGACGCAGTAGGAGTTAAGCGCGTCCTGGCCGCCCTTCCTCTCCTCGGCACCTTCGGATTCTTCCTCGGCTCCGTGCGGCGGGCGGCTCTCGGACATTCCGGGGCGCTTGGCGATGCCGTGCGAGATGTACTGGACCGCATCGAAACGGGTCATCTCCTGCTCCTGCAGGAAGAACGCGGCATGGCTTTCGCGCTCGGCGAAGATCGCAACCAGCACGTTGGCACCCGTCACCTCTTCGCGGCCCGACGACTGAACGTGCACGACCGCGCGGTGAATCACCCGCTGGAAGCCGTTCGTCGGTGTCGCTTCGTCGGTCGATTCGGAGACGAGGCCCTCGAGTTCGGCATCGAGGTAGTCGGTGACCCGTTCGCGCAGCGAATCGAGATCGACATTGCAGGCGCGCATGACGCCGACCGCGTCGCGATCGTCGACGAGGGCGAGCAGCAGATGTTCGAGCGTCGCATATTCATGCTTGCGCTCGTTGGCGTATTCGAGCGCGCGGTGAAGGGCGGATTCGAGGCTTTTTGAGAACGATGGCACGAGAACCTACTCTTTCTCCATTGTGCATTGCAGCGGATGCTGATTTTGCCGGGCGAAGTCCATGACCTGCGTCACCTTCGTCTCGGCAACCTCATAGGTGTAGACCCCGCAGATCCCGACGCCCTTCTGATGGACGTGCAGCATGATGCGGGTGGCTTCTTCGCGCCCCTTGCTGAAGAAGCGTTCCAGAACGTGAACGACGAACTCCATCGGCGTGTAGTCGTCGTTCAGAAGAAGAACCTTATACAGGCTCGGTTTCTTGGTATCAGGGCGAGTCTTGGTAACGACGCCGGTTTGACTCTCGTCATCCGAATCGCCATTGCCCGGGCCATCGCCAGAGTTGCCCGCCATGGAGATCCATAGCGGCACCCGGCCGATCCCAGTCAATTCAGGCCCAATCCATTCGGCCACGTATTGCGCGCCGCTCGCGTGCACTCGTCGTTCCCTCAGCATAACTCCAACTTATCAGCCTATTCTCACTCAAGACGCCGTCACGGGCAATGGCCAGTCGCACCGATCCGGGCGCCGCAACCTGGAACGGCAGCCGCTGCCTAAGATGGGTGCACATCGGGACACAAAAAAGGCCCGGCATCAGCCAGGCCTTTACTATTTCGAAAGGTTTGCCGCAGGGCGAGCGCCACGGACGGCCAACCCTCGTTCTGCAGCCGAAGCGGTCAGCCGGCATTCCGGTTCAGTTGTTGAACTGGAATGCCTTTTCGATCGGCTTCGTTGCATCCTTGGCGAGATTTGCATACATGCCGCCGACCTTGGTCATCTGGTGCATATACTCATCGTAGGAGCGCTTGGCGAAGCTCGACTGGATTTCGAAGGCCTGTTCGAGCGATTTGGCGGCCATCAGCTTTTCAAATGTGGCGGTCGACTCCTCGAAGGAGCGGCGGGTAAAATCAGTCATTTCGGCGGCGATCGCCTGCCAGCCCTTGCTCCATTCGCCCATCAGCTTCATCGAAGCTTCGACGTTCTGCTGGCTGAGCTTCTGGAATTCCTCGAAGCCTTTGGTCGATTCGAAGCCCTTCATCGGATTGAAGTCCATGGTTTTTATCTCCTGACATCTTGGTTGCCTGACGAGGCACGTGCCGGTTCGGCGCCTCGGAACATCACGACTCAAACGTCCTCATCTGATGCACTGAACGGCATCCAAGCAGATTTTGTTGCATTGCACAATAGCTGCAAAATGGCGCAGGTGGACTATTTCTTAACCACGCCCATGGTTGAACTGAACGGCTCATTTGTGCGCGTGCAGCACGTTTCGACCGGAACGCCGTAAAGACGTCAAGATGGGATGGTCTCAAGGAACCTGACGTTTTGCGCTCCGGCGCACCGGTACGGGCACGCTCTCCTGAAAGACGCATTCGCCGCCATGACGACGACAGACAGAGACTGCTTCATGCGCTTCGCGCCTGCCGTCATGGCAAGCCGCAAGGCTGTGGCGCGCTGGGTGCTGTCGCTCGCCGCAGTCATCGTCCTTGGCGCGCTGCCAGCGCAGGCCGCTGAAGCCAAGCAATCGAAATATGCCTCGATCGCCTATGATGCCAATACCGGCGACACGCTGTTCGAGACGTTTGCCAGCGACACCCGCTATCCCGCCTCGCTGACCAAGATCATGACGCTCTATATGGCCTTCGAACTGATCGAAAAGAACCGGTTGAGCCTCGAAAGCACGATTCCGGTCAGCGCGCAGGCGGCCGCTCAACCGCCCTCCAAGCTTGGGTTCGAAGTCGGCGACAACATCCGCCTGATCGATGCCATCAAGGCGCTCGTGACCAAGAGCGCGAACGACGTTGCCGTTGCTATCGCCGAAAAGATCGCTGGATCGGAAGACGCCTTCGCCCGGCTGATGACCAAGAAGGCGCGCGAAATCGGCATGAAGAATACCATCTTCAAGAATGCTTCGGGGCTGCCCGACGACGGCCAGGTGACGACCGCGCGCGACATGGTGATCCTGGCCGTGAGGCTGCAGGACGACTTTCCCGAACACTACAAGCTGTTCGCGACGCGCTACTTTTCCTACCGCGGCAAGACCTACAAGAACCACAACACGCTGCTTGGCGCGGTGCAGGGCGTCGATGGCATCAAAACGGGCTACATCCGCGCGTCCGGGTTCAACCTCGTCAGCTCGGTGAAGCGCGACGGCAAGCACGTCGTTGCAGTCGTATTCGGCGGCAAGACGGCGCGATCGCGCAATACCCACATGCGCTCGATCATCGCACGGGCCCTGAAACAGGCCTCCACCCGCAATACCCGCAAGCCGCTGCTCATCGCCAAGCCGCGCCCGGTGCTGAGACCTTCACTTCCCGCCCATAAGCCGGTCATCGATCAGGCCATCGAGGTCGGGCGCGCCGATCCTCCACCGGAACCGCGCCGGACGGTGAAAATGGCCAAGGTGCGGCGGCACGATTTCCTGCGCTCGCCAGCGCCGGAAAACATCGCCGTCGTCGCCGCGCCCGAACCGGTCGCAGCCGACCGCGGGCGAACGCCGGGGACGCTGCAGGACCAGCTCGCAGCGCTGCTTGCCAACAGCGGAATTGCCGAAGTGGCGCGCGGCCCCGAGCAGGGGTCTGCCGACGACGAGGGCGAACGCCAACAGCGGGTCGAATCGCTGCGGGGTCCATATCTCATCCAGGTCGGCGCCTTCGCCAGCCAGCAGGAGGCCGAAGCGCAACTGAGAGCCGTCGCGCAGCGGGCCGATCAGATCCTGACCGGATACGACCAGCGCACGGAAACGGTCGCCAAGGGGACACAGACGATCTACCGGGCGCGCTTTGCCGGTTTCGAGTCGAACGCGGCAACGGCGGCCTGCACGGAACTGCGCCGCCGTTCCATCGACTGCTTCGTGACTCGTTCACAGTAGCTTTTTTGTTTGCGCCTTCGGACGCCCATCGCCGCTGCGCGGCGACATCCGGCGCCTGACAGCACCCGATTTTTGCGGCTTCTGGAGGGGTCTCACTTCAATTGCCGGCGAGCAGCACCGTCTTGGCTTCGTTGATCTTGGCGGCAAGGTAGGTCGAGCCGCCACGATCAGGATGCAGCTTCAGCATCAGTTCCTTATGGGCACGGCGAATTTCCTCGACGCCGACGCCCGGCTTCAGCCCCAGGATTTCATAGGCTTCCTCTTTGGTCATGCGGCCGTCGGGGCCAGCCATCTCCTTTTCACCGCGCTCGATGTCGTCGCGCCATGTCGGGTGAACACGGTCGAGATAAGCTTCGATCAGCTGGGCGGAAGCGGCGTCGTCGACACGAACGTCCTGCCAGAGAAGCGCCAGTTCGGCCGGTTTCAGCCGCTCGATGCGGCGGCCCGCGAAGATGCCCTTGATGACGCGGCCGCGGATCTCCCCGGTTTCGTGGTCGAGTTGCATCTCCAGGTAGTCAGTCTTGACCTCGGATGTATTGCCAGGGGTGGGCGTTACGCCCGTCAACGAGGCCTTCGACATCAGGTACATGCCGAGGACGGCGATCGGGATCGCCGCGACGGCTGCCCCACGGGTCATCAGCACGGCGGCGGCGAGCGTCAGTACCCCACCGCCCGCCAGCTGCAGGTGGCGAGCGAGCCGCCGGGAATTTGCGCCCCTCAAGCCGTGCGCCACCAGTATGACGACGGCGAGCAGCACCAGACCGATCAACATGAATTGCATATCAGCGCGTCGGCTCTCTTTGGCGATCTTCGCAGCAGGACGGGTTCAGGGCATTCCCGATCCTACCCGATCTTGCGCGCGCCGGGCCAGTTTATGAGGCGATGGTTCCTGTCAGGGCTTTCGTTCGAGCTGCTCAAGCAGAAGCCGTGCCCCACGCCCCGAAGCCAGCCGCCGCAGGGCGTCGCGCCCGCCGGAAGCGTAAACGGCGACAGCGGTGAGGAGTTCGCGCAGTTGGGCGGCCGAACCTGCGTCGAAACGGCACCATGCGCCCTTCGTCAGGCGGGCCAGTTCCTTGAACGAGCGCTCGGCGACGCCGTGATGGCCCTCCTGGAAGAGAAACATCGGAACACCAAGCAGACCGAGTTCGCCAGCGCGTGCGCAGAGCGTGTCGATATTCTCCTCCATGGCGTCGCCGACATAGACGAGGGCATCGACCTTGCCTTTGCCGGCTTCGTTGCGGGCATGGGTCAGCACCTTGCCAATCTGGGTCTGTCCGCCCTGGCAGTTGATCCCGGTCATCAGGCGCTGCAGGGCCATCGGGTTCGATACCCACTTGGAGGCGCGGCATTCGCCAAATCCGCGAAAATAGATGAGCTGCACGTCGAGACCGCCGACGTCGCGGACGGCTGCAAACATTTCCGATTGCAGGCCGAGCGCCATGTCCCAGGTGGGCTGGCGGCTCATAGTGGCGTCCATGGCGAAGATCAGGCGGCCGGCTCCGGATCCCGTCCGGGGGCCGAGCGACTTCACCTTGGCGAGGAAGTCGGCAATCTCATCGGTGCTGGAGCGGTTGGCGGCGGGCGGAGCGTCCGCGCGCGTTGCCGGCGACCCGAAAGCATGGCCGGCATGCTGGGGTTGCACGGGTGCCTCCGCGTCCGCGATCCTGCGCCGCTCCTGATCGTCCTTCTTCGAAGACATCGCGTTTCCTGGGCCCTAGCGCGTTGCGCCGATGATCAAAGATGGCGACGGCGACAAGATGGTGCAACCTTGAAATTGCCAACGAGCCTCAGAGGGCCGGGCTTTGCCAACACTTTCCGAGGTCGTGTTGGGGCAGGCACCTAGTACCCGCTGTCAGAAGTTCGTGAGTCAAACGCGGCAACCACCTTGACGAACTTCTGAAAGCAGAGGGTACTAGTAAAACATTGAATCTAGTACCGCTTTTCGATCAGTAGTCCCTGAAAGCGGTTGACTAATACGACACAGGGACTTCTGATCGGCGGTACTAGTCGGCGTCGGGCGGCAGCGGCTCCTCGACGGCGGCGCGCAGGAGATCGAGGTTGCCCCCGGTCGCAGTGATGTCGGTGGTTCGCACGCGTTCGGTTGCAAAGCGCATCAGGTAATTGGGACCGCCCGCCTTCGGGCCGGTTCCCGACAGCCCCTCGCCGCCGAACGGTTGCACGCCGACCATTGCGCCGATCTGGTTGCGGTTGACGTAGAGATTGCCGACGCGGGCATTCTTCGCAACGTAGTCGGCGACGCCGAGAATGCGGCTGTGCAGGCCCAGCGTCAGGCCGTAGCCCTGGTCGTTGATCGCCGCGACGACGCGGTCGAGATGGCCGGGAGCATACCTGACGACGTGCAGGACGGGGCCGAACATCTCGCGCTTCAAGACGTCGAGCGACTCGATTTCGTATGCGGCGGGCGTCACGTAGGAGCCATTGCGGCAGGCTTCCGGAAGCGGGCAGTCGACGATCTCGCGGCAGGTGCGGTTCATCGCCAGTTTGTGGGCGTCGAGCTGGTCCTGGGAGACTTCGTCGATGACCGGGCCGATGTCGGTTGCGAAATCCATCGGGTCGCCGATTTCGAGTGCGGTGACGGCGCCGGCCAGCATCGAAATGGTCTGTGCGGCGATATCGTCGTGAAGGAACAGAACCCGCGTTGCCGAACACCTCTGTCCGGCGCTGTCGAAGGCCGAGCGGACGGCGTCACGGACCACCTGTTCGGGCAACGAGGTGGAGTCGGCGATCATGGCATTGATGCCCCCCGTCTCGGCTATAAAGGGGACTATCGGGCCGCGGCGCTCGGCCAGCGTGCGCTGGATTGACCAGGCGGTTTCCGTCGAGCCGGTAAAGACGACGCCGGCGATCCGGGGATCGCGGACGAGGGCCTCGCCGATCGCGCCGTCGCCTGGAAGAAGCTGCAGAACGGGGGTGGGCAGCCCGGCCTCGAGGAAGAGTTCGGCGGCGGCAAAGGCCGTCAGCGGCGTCTGTTCCGCTGGCTTGGCGATCACCGGATTGCCCGCTGCGATGGCGGCTGCTGCCTGGCCGGTAAAAATCGCGATGGGGAAGTTCCACGGGCAGATCGACGCGAAGACGCCACGGCCGCGCAGCATCAGCGTGTTGGTTTCACCGGTGGGACTGTTCAACCCCACCGGGGCCGTGAACAGACGCCGGGCTTCGCCCGCATAGTAGCGAAGGAAATCGACAGCTTCGCGGATTTCGTCGTGGGCGGCGGTGAGCGTCTTGCCGCTCTCGCGGATGATGAGCGCCATCAGGCGGGCGCGGTCGCGTTCGAAGAATTCCGCGGTGCGCTCGAGATGCGCAGCACGGTCGGACGCCGGTGTCGTTTCCCAGGCGTGGGCAAAGGCTGCCGCCGCCGTGACTGCGTCACGGACATCCTCGATCCGGCTATTGGTGACCTTGCCGAGGCGTTGGCGCCGGTCGTGCGGCAGGAACTGGAATTCACCGCCATTGAGGCCGATGCGCGCCTCTCCAGCAACGATCGGGGCGGCGGCAAACGGCTCGGCCAAGGCTTCGTCCATTGCCGCGTAGAGCCCATTCCTGACGGCGGGCTCGGACAAGGCGAGGCCGGCGCTGGCGCGGCGCACGGGCAGGTGAATGTCGCGCGGGCGCGGAATCGTGAGGGCGTCGGTGCCGGTGGCGCGTTCCTGCTCGACGGCCAGGATCGGATCGCGGACGAGTTCGGACACCGGGCCGTCGTCGTGGGCGAGGCGATTGACGAACGACGTATTGGCGCCGTTCTCCAGCAGGCGGCGGACGAGATAGGGGAGAAGATCCTCGTGCCCGCCGACGGGCGCGTAGACGCGGCAGGGGATGGCGAGCTTGTCGGGGCCGACAACGGCATCGTAGAGCGCTTCGCCCATGCCGTGCAGGCGCTGGAACTCATAGGGGTGGTTGCCGGTGGCGACGTAGGCTGCGGCAAGAGTGTGCGCGTTGTGCGTCGCATAGCTCGGGAAGAACGCCTTGCGGTCGGATTGCAGCATGCGAACGCAGGCGAGATAAGAGACATCAGTGTGCAGCTTGCGGGTGAAGACCGGATAGTTTTCGAGGCCCCGCTCCTGCGCCCACTTGATCTCGCTGTCCCAATAGGCGCCCTTGACGAGGCGGACGGGGATCCGCTTGCCCTTGCGCTCTGCGAGCTGGCGTAACCAGCGCAGCATCGGGATGGCGCGCTTCGAATAGGCCTGCACCGCGATGCCAAGACCGTGCCAGTTGTTCAGCGCGGGGTTCATGTAGGCGTGCGCGAAGACCGCCGCCAGCAGATCCATGCGGTCCTGCTCCTCGGCATCGAGGGTGACGGGGATGCCTTGCGCGCAGGCTGCGCGCAGAAGCTTCGTCAGCGTCGGCATCAGTTCGCTGGCAAGGCGGAACTCCTTGCCCGGTTCGAAGCGGGGGTGCAGGGCCGAGAGCTTGATCGAGAGGCCCGGCCGGCGCATCAGCGCGTCGGGGTGCTTGGTCATCAAGGGGCCTGCCGAACGCGCGATCGCCATCAGCGCGTCCATGTATCGGGTGGCGTAGCGGTCGGCGTCGGCATGCGTGCGGGCGGCTTCGCCGAGCATGTCGTAAGAGAACAGATAGCCGCGTTTTTCATAGTTTTCCGCGCGCTTCAAGGCATCCTGGATGGTGCGGCCGAACACGAACTGATCGCCGAGCAGGCGGACCGCCTGCTTCATGGCCTGACGAATGACGGGTTCGCCGGAGCGGACGACGAGACGCTTCAAGGCGTCGACGGCCTTGATCTTTCCAGGGGCGTTCAACTTGACGATGTGGCCGGTGAGGAGCAACCCCCAGGTCGAAGCGTTGACGAACAGGCTGTCGGAATGACCCAGGTGCTTGTCCCAGGCGCCCTGGCCGATGCGCTCGGCGATGAGCTGGTCGGCGGTTTCCGAATCGGGGATGCGCAGCAGCGATTCGGCCAGGCACATGAGAATGACGCCCTCCTCGCTGGAGAGATCGTATTCGCGCATGAAGGCGTCGACGCCGGCGTATTCGTGGCGGCTGGACCGGGCGGCATGGATCAACTGACGGGCGATTTCGCCGGTGCGGCGGCGTTCGGCCTCGGTATAAACGGCGCGCTCGGTCAGTCCTGCGACAAGGCGATTCTCGTCGATCAGGTGGTAATCTGCAAACTCATCGCGCGGAGGCCCGGCATCGAGGCCGCGCACGAACGGCTCGAAATCATCGAGGTCGGTATTATCCACTGCGGCCATGTCGTCCCTTCGGATTTTTGCAATCAACACAGACGACTCAAAGACAGGCTCATCATTATCATATTAGGTGTGCACCAGAGCATGGCGAGTCGCCAAACCAGGAGAAATTGACGTGGCCGAAACGCCCAAACGCCCGGAAGGCAAACCTGCACCGCGCAAAAAGTCTGCCGCAACAGGCGGCAAGGCCGCGACCGGCAAGGCCGGCGCGCCGGCCAAATCACCCGCCCAGACACCGGCCCAGACACCGGGCCAGACGCCGGGCCAGACACCCGCCAAGCCAAAGACGGCTGCCAAGGCTGTCGCGAAAAGCCCCGGAAAACCGGCTGCCGCGAAGGCCCGCGCCGCGAAAACCGAAACTGTGCGGACCGGGGACGATCTGCGCAAGGCAACCGCGGCGTGGCGCGCGAAGAATGAGAGGATCGCGCTGGTGGCGACAATGGGGGCGCTGCACGAGGGCCACATCGCTCTTGTGGAAAAAGCCAAAGCGAGCGCGGATCGCACGGTCGTGTCCATCTTTGTCAACCCGACGCAGTTCGCGCCGAACGAGGATCTCGAGCGCTATCCGCGCAACGAAGAGGCCGACCTGAAACAACTCAGCGCACTCGGCGTCGATCTCGTATGGATGCCGAGCCTCGAAGAAATGTATCCGGACGGTTTCTCGACCGGAGTCAAACCGGGACGTGCGGCCGGCGGTCTCGAAACCGACTTCAGGCCGCATTTCTTCGGCGGGGTCGCAACGGTCGTCGCCAAGCTCTTCAACCAGGTGCGGCCCGATTTGGCCGTTTTCGGGGAAAAGGACTATCAACAGCTCATCGTCGTCAGGCAGCTGGCGCGCGATCTCGATATGAACCTCGAAGTCGTCGGCGTTCAGACGGTTCGCGAGAAGGACGGACTGGCGCTATCCTCGCGCAACGCCTATCTGAGCGAGACCGAACGGGCGATCGCGCCGAACCTCAACCTCGTGTTGAACGAGGTCGCCCATGCGGCGGCCAGCGGGGCAAGTATCGCGCACCTGAAAGCGGCGGCGCAAATGCGGCTCCTGACACTCGGCTTCGCGAAAGTCGACTATGTCGAAGTGCGCGACGCGGAAACGCTGGAGCCCTACGATGTCGACGCGGGCCGGCCGGGACGCGTTCTCGGCGCGGCATGGCTGGGGCGTACGCGGCTGATCGACAACGTTCCGGTTGCGCTGTGACTTAATCGAGCCGCCGCTATGCCAAGACGACCGGCCGACAACGCAGAATGCGCGCGAACCGTGTCCGTCAAGGCCTTGCCAAGGATGCACGCCGCGTGGCACCCAGGCGTCTCCAAACTCGAACAAGAGATTCGCATTGGCCCTCTGCCAGTTGTCGCGCGTCGGCCTGAAACACGCCAACGTGAAACAACCGAAGCGGGATAGAAGCGAATGGCAAACCGCAACCCAGCGATCTCTTCGCAACCCCGATTAAGACATTGACCACAAAAACACCTCCACGCGGCCGCAAGCCTTTCGGCGCGGAAGAAGACTATACCGCCGCCGACATCGAAGTCCTGGAGGGTCTCGAACCTGTCCGGCGGCGACCCGGCATGTATATCGGCGGCACCGACGAGAAGTCGCTGCATCATCTGTTCGCCGAAGTCATCGACAACTCGATGGACGAAGCGGTGGCCGGGCACGCGGACTGGATCGAGGTGCATCTGGGAGCCGACGGCTATCTGAGCGTCGCCGACAACGGCCGCGGCATCCCGGTCGACTCGCATCCCAAATTCAAAACGAAGTCGGCGCTCGAAGTGATCATGACGACGCTGCACTCCGGCGGCAAATTCGACGGCAAGGCCTACCAGACCTCCGGCGGCCTGCACGGCGTCGGCGTCTCGGTCGTCAATGCCTTGTCGGACGATGTCGAAGTGGAAGTGGCGCGCGGCCAGCAGCTCTACCGAATGCGCTTCTCGCGCGGGGTGCCGCAGGGCAAACTCGAAAATCTCGGGGCGATCAAGAACCGGCGCGGCACGAAAGTGCGCTTTCACCCGGACGAGCAGATTTTCGGCAAGGGCGCGACGTTCAAGCCGGCGCGGCTGTTCACGATGGCGCGCTCGAAGGCCTATCTGTTCGGCGGCGTCGAGATCCGCTGGTCGTGCGATCCTTCGATCATCATCGGCGATACGCCGGCCGAAGCGGTGTTCCATTTCCCCGGCGGGCTGAAGGACTATCTGGCCGAGACGATCAATGGTTCGACGCAGGTTGCGAGCGAACCGTTCGCGGGGCGCGTCGAAAAAGACGGCGGGCACGGCTCTGTCGAATGGGCGGTCGCGTGGATCAGCAACGCAGACGGATTTTCGCGCTCGTACTGCAACACGATCCCGACCGGCGAAGGCGGCACGCATGAGAACGGCCTGCGTCAGGCGCTAACCAAGGGTCTCAGAAACTACGGCGAACTGACCGGCAACAAGAAGGCCGCCCAGATCACCGCCGAGGACACCATGGGGACAGCGGCCTCGATGCTGTCGGTGTTCATACGCGAACCCGAATTCCAGGGGCAGACGAAAGACAAGCTCGCCACCGTCGAAGCCCAGCGCATCGTCGAAAACACGGTCAGGGATGCTTTCGACCATTGGCTTGCCGATCGTCCGCAGCAGGCGACAAAGCTTCTCGATTGGACCATCGAGCAGGCCGAGGACCGGCTGCGGCGGCGCCGCGAAAAGGAAGTCAGCCGGCAGTCGGCGACGCGCAAGCTGCGTTTGCCCGGCAAGCTGTCGGACTGCACCATCCGTTCGGCTCAAGGTACGGAAATCTTCATCGTCGAAGGCGACTCGGCTGGCGGATCGGCGAAGAGCGCGCGCAGGCGCGAAACGCAGGCCGTGCTGCCGCTCAGAGGCAAGATCCTCAACGTCGCCAACGCGACGGCAGCGAAACTACAGCAGAACCAGCAGCTTTCCGATCTGGTGCAGGCACTGGGCGTCGGTATCGGCAAGCATTACAACGACGCCGAACTGCGCTACGAGCGCGTCATCATCATGACCGACGCCGACGTCGACGGGGCGCACATCGCCTCACTGCTGATCACGTTCTTCTATCAGCAGATGCCGCAACTGATCGACAACGGTCACCTGTTCCTCGCGGTGCCGCCGCTGTTCAAGCTGACGCACGGGGCGAAGTCGGTCTACGCGCGCGATGAAGCGCACCGCGCCGAATTGGAGAAGTCCGAGTTCAAGGCCAACGCCAAGATCGAAGTCAGCCGCTTCAAGGGCCTCGGCGAGATGAGCGCAGCGCAACTCAAAGAGACGACGATGAATCCGGACACGCGCACTTTGTTGCGCGTCGAGATCGCCGAAGCCGAGCGCGCCGAAGTCACCGACGCGATCAACGCGCTGATGGGTTCGAAGCCGGAAGCGAGGTTCCGGTTCATCCAGGACAACGCGGCGTTCGCGACGGATCTGGATGTTTGAAGGGCGAGGTGCGTAAAAGTCAGCCGGGCCGCGGGCGGTGGATTTCCTGCTCTAATCGCGAGGTAACTTCAGCTGCTCGCGGGCGAAATCGTAGGCCGCCCAGCGCAGCATCCGATGGTTGGTCCAATCGAGGACGCTGGCGCCTTCGGGGACAGGAAACGACAGCAGCTGATCGCCGGGTTCCAGTTCGTCTTCGACGTTGCGGGTCTCACGCAGAAGGCTTCGCAGCAGCACCGCCTGCGGGCCTGGAGACTGCGGCAGCGGATTGCCGCCGCGCGCCATCAGCTGGCGCATCAGGTTGGCGCGTGCGGGCAACGTCGATGTGTCGATATCGCAGCGTCCGAGTCCGGGGACGGCGAGGTCTAGCACGATGTTGGGACCGCGCTTCAGCGCGCGCATGGGAGCGAGCGGCACATTGTCGATCAGGCAGCCGTCGACCAGCATCTCGCCATCGGCGAAGACCGGCGGGAACAACGCCGGGATCGCCGCCGAGGCGCGGATCGCCTTCCACAGCGGGCCGCGCCGGATGACGTGGAGGGCGTTACGCGACAAGTTGGTCGAGACCGCAAAATAGGGAACCCACAGGTCGGCGATGTCGGATACGGGATAGAGTTCGGCAAGGCATTCGTCAAACACCGTGTGGTCGAGCAGGGAGTAGCGCGGCCAGTTCCAGCGGGCCATGGCCTTGCGCGTGACGAACATCTCGTGAGTGTGGCGGGCGACCGTCGCGGCCTCGACGCCGCTGGCGAAAGCTGCCGTCATGGCGGCGCCGCCGCTGGTGCCGCCGTAGGCGTCGATGACGCAGCCTTCCTCGAGCAGTGCCTCGATCATTCCGACGTGGGCTGCCGTGAATGCGCCACCGCCGGACGCCACCACGCCCAACGCTTCACCACGGATGAAGCGCAGGAGCCGGGCGGTGTCGCCGGCATCGCCGACCGCCAGATGATGGTGCATGCCGGCGAACGGGCGCGGGTCCACCCAGGCTGCGGTCCCTTCGACGACGTCGGCGCGGTTGCGGTGAAGGATTGCGAGGCGAATGTTGTGCGGCTCGTGCAGGGAGGCAGCCATGGCTTCGAGTTCGTTGACCACGGTCGCGCTGCCTGGCAGCCGCTCAACCGCATCGGCGACGAGGACGACGTGATCGGCCTGGTGCAGCGCTTTCTCGGTCCAGGCGGTAACGGTGTCGTCACAGACGTAGACGATCAGCGAATGGCGCTTCTCGAGGTCGTTGAAACGCGCGGCATTGAGGCAGGCGGTCGCGTAGGATGACGCGCCGTTCGAGCGGGCGACTTCGCTCGCAGAATCGAGCACCAATGTCGATGCGCCGGCGAGTCGTTGCTTGAAGCTTTGCAGAAACGCGCGATTGAGCGGCCGGCCGCCGGCGCGGCATACCGCTAGCGTCTTCGGCACGGTGTGGACGCGGGGCTGTCGTGCCCGGTTGTGACTGGCGGTCGTCTCGGCGAGCCTTGTCGCAAGCGTGCGGGTGACGCACGGCCAAAGGTCCGGCATCGCCTCAGCGAGGCTATCGAAGTCGGCGCGCGAGAGGGCGAAAACGACGCTGTCGCGCTCGGCGCGCACGGTGGCGGTGCGCCGGCCGCCGGCAAAGAATGCGATCTCGCCAACCGGCTGGCCGGCGGCGATTTCCGCGACGGGGCTTTCGGCGCCGGCAACGCGAACCGAGAAGCGGCCCGTCACGACGATATAGAGATGGTCGCTTGGGTCGCCTTGCCGGACGAGCGTGTCGCCGCGCGGAATGCTCAGCATTTCGAGATGCGAGGCGATCGCCGCACGTGCAGCAGAATCGAGCCTGGAGAAGGGCTCGATCCCGGCGAGGACATCGTAGGCGTGCTCTGTCATGGCACTGACAATAGGCTACCTGCCTTAGATGCGCAGCGCAGAAAGCGCGCCGCACAGTTGAGAGAATTTCCCCGAACACCTGCCGCCAGCATGCCACTGTTTTGTGCGGCCCGGGTATCCCTTGTTACGCTGGCATTAATTTTCGGCCTGCCAATCCTCGCAAACTGTTTCAAAGCGGCAACCTCAGACACGATCTGAATACCGCGACAATAGAACCTCAAAGACCTCTAACTTTCGCCATGTTGTAATCACCTTGTCCGCGCTCCGTGTTGCAGATGCGATTTAATGCGTGCGCTGCGATGTCGGGCGCGGCTCGCGTCGACAGCCCCCTGGCGGGACTGGAACCGGTGCGGTTGCGAAGGGGAGCGGGAGGCATCCGGTCGCGTCACGGAAACGTCCGGCGCGATGGTGAAGGATCGAAATCATGGCAACGAATTCGGCTTACGAGCAACTCGTCCTGGAACTCATCAACCGCGCCCGGCTCGACCCGGCGGCCGAAGCCGCGAGGCTCGGGATCGGCCTCAATGACGGAATTTCGAGTGGATCGATATCGACGTCGGCCAAGCAAGTGCTGGCTGCAAACCCGCTGCTCGTCGATGCGGCGCGCGGGCATAGCCAGTGGATGCTCGACACCGACACGTTCTCGCACGCAGGGGCGGGCGGCAGTTCGCCGACGGCACGCATGCAGGCCGCGGGCTATACCTTGTCGGGAAGCTGGTCGACGGGAGAGAATATCGCCTGGGCCGGCACGACGGGCTCGGTCAACCTGGCCACCTATACCCAGCGCCTCCACGACAACCTGTTCAAGAGCGCCGGTCATCGCCTCAATATTCTCAACGACGGATTTCGCGAAGTCGGCATCGGCGAACTATCGGGGAATTTCAGCGGCTACAACGCGGCCATCGTGACCGAGAACTTCGCACGCTCGGGGTCGAATTACTTCGTCACCGGCGTTGCCATCACCGATGCCGACGGCGACGAATTCTATGACATCGGCGAAGGCCGCAGCGGCATTGCCGTTTCGATCTCGGGACAGGGCAGCGACGTGACGGAGACCGCCGGCGGCTACAAGGTCGCGGTCAGTTCGGGCACGCACACGGTGACGTTCTCGGGCGGCGGATTATCGGCACCGGTGTCGGTGACGGTGGCGGCGGGCAGCGGCAACGCGAAAGTCGACCTGACCGGCGTGAATAAAATCCTATCCTCCGCCGATACGACGCTGGGGGCCGGAGCCAGGCACCTGAGCCTCCTCGGCGTTGCTGCCCTCGACGGCACCGGCAACGGCCTCGACAACATTCTGCGCGGCAACAAAGGCGCCAACGCGCTCGACGGGCTCGGCGGCAACGACACCATCTACGGGCTCGCCGGCAACGATATCATCGACGGCGGGTCGGGATCGGACACGATCGGCTTTGCCGGCCGGCGTACGGACTTCACGATCATCGAGAACGCGGACGGGTCCTTCTCCGTCATCGACAACAATGCCGGCGACGGTCTCAACGAGGGCCGCGACACCATTCGCGGAGCCGAGTTCCTGCGTTTCGATGGAAGCGCCGACATCGTTGCGCTGACGACCGCACCGCCGCCACCCGAACCTACTCCGTCGGCCGGCGATCCACCGCCGCCTGGCGATCCTGCGCCCGCCGCTGTCGCGACGATGGGGGACGACAAGATCACACTTCCCGACGGCGGCGAAAGCATCGATGCCCTCGCCGGCAACGATACCGTCATCGGCGGGGCCGGCAACGATATCGCCCGGGGCGGGCTTGGCAACGATTCGATCTTCGGCGAATTCGGCGACGACGTTCTGTTCGGCGATGACGGTCTCGACTTGCTGTTCGGCGGTGAGGGCAACGATCGCGGCGTCGGCGGCATCGGCGCCGACCGGCTTTACGGCGGCAACGGCAGCGACGTCCTGTTCGGCGGGGACGACAACGACTACCTCACCGGCAATAACGGCGTCGATGTGCTGCGCGGCGGCAACGGTGCCGACAAGCTTCTCGGCGGCAATGACGGCGATCGTCTTTTCGGCGACAACCACAACGATTTTCTCGACGGCGGCAACGGCAACGATCGCCTCATGGGCGGCGGCGGCAACGACCGCCTCGTCGGCGGGCGCGGCAACGACAGGCTCGACGGCGATGGCGGGCGCGACATGGCGATGTTTGCGGGCAACTCGGGCCGCTACGACATTGACCACCTGGCCAATGGCAGCGTTCGCGTTACTGATCTGCGCGGCAGCGACGGCGTCGATGTTCTCATTGATGTCGAAGTGCTTCACTTTGCCGACGGGACGTTCCTGATCTAAAGCGCGCTCCCTTCCCTTCGCAGGCTCGTGTCAGCTTCTCCACTCGACACTTCGCAGGCTCGTGTCAGCTTCTCCACCCGACACTTCGCAGGCTCGTGTCAGATAGGCGGTTTCTTTGGCCAACACTCGGTAAACCGGTGTTGGGTTGGCTTCAATCCGGTTTTCCCAAGAGCCGGTTGGCGAGGCGCGAGCGCCTGGCGGGTTCGGGCTCTTCGAGTTGTTCGACAGGCGCAGCGTCGACGGCCTCCAGCGTTTCGGCAGAGAGGATGCGTTCAAGCTTGAAGCGCAGTTCCGCTTTGGCGGGCGCCGCGGCTTCGAGCACCCTCGCGAGCTTGTGGAACTCGAGGACGTGGAAGTTTCCGACATCGACGTCGATCAGGACGTCGGGCTTGCGCGACAACAGCTTCTCGCGAACGATCGTGTGCTGCAGGATCTGCAGCGAGGCGACGAGCGATTCCATCGCCTTCGGCGGCGTGCGGTCGTCAGGCAATCTGCCCGCACCCGAAACGTTGATGGCAACGATTATATCGGCCTGTCCGGAGATGACGTCGAAGGGGAGCGGATTGACGAGGCCGCCGTCCATCAGGGCGAAACCGTCCGTCGTCACCGGTGCAAACAGCGCCGGCAGGGCCATGCTCGCGGCAATTGCGCGCCGGATCGAGCCGGAATTCAAGACGACCTGATCCTGGGTGTAGAAGTCTGCGGCCACGATGCGCAGCGGGATGGCGAGGTCGTCGAAGTCCTTGGCGACCCGCGGCGGCATGACGATGTCGAGCAGCGCCTCGGCGTTGAGGAGGGCGGAGCGCAATTGCAGGACGTTGAGGACGCGGCCCAGCGGTTCCTGACGGGCGAGGAAGAACTGGCGCAGGATTTCGAAGCGGCTGCGCAGCAACTCTTCGGTGTGCGCACGGATCGCCGCCGCCGAGTAGCCGGATGCATAGGCGGCGCCGAAAATCGCGCCGATGGAAGTCCCGGCAATGACCGCCGGCTTGATGCCCATCTCGTCGAGAACCTCGAGCATGAGGATATGCGCCAGCCCCCGCGCGCCGCCGCCGCCGAGCGCCAGTCCGATCGTCGGCTGGCGGGTCAGCGCACGCTCAGCCTGCCCATGTTTCGGACGGGTTGTCGGCAGCCGCTCTGTGGCATCCTCGCTCATGGGCGAATTCCAGCAGCCGATCTCGGCTTTATGGTGTCCGTGACGATCATCAGTGGACCCGCGGAACCTACCGGTCAGCCGCCGGTGTCTTCGCGTGCGATGGCGCGCCAGCCGATGTCGCTGCGGCAGAAGCCTTCGGGCCAGTCGATCCTGCCGATCGCAGCGTAGGCGCGGGCCCTTGCTTCGGCGACGCTGCGCCCGGGTGCGGTGACGTTGAGGACGCGGCCACCGCTGGCAATCAGGCGGCCTGCGGCATCGCGAGCTGTTCCGGCATGGAAGATCATGACGCCCTCGGTACCGGAAACGGCGGCGTCGAGGCCCTTGATCTGGCTGCCCTTGACGGGCGTTCCGGGATAGCCGTCGGCGGCCATCACCACCGTCAGCGCGACGTCGTTGCTCCAGTCGAGCCTGGCGCCCGACAGCGTTCCAGAAGCTGCCCGGTCCAGCGTGTCGAGCACTGCGGCGCGGTCCGCGCGCATCATCAGGACCTGCGCCTCCGGGTCGCCGAAGCGAACGTTGTATTCGATCAGCTTTGGACCCTCGGGCGTGATCATCAGTCCGGCGTAGAGGACCCCCTGATAGGGCGTGCCGCGGCGGGCCAGTTCTTCGATGGTGGGCTTGATGATGGTGTCGAGCGTCCGTTGAACGAGATCCTCGGTCATCACCGGGGCCGGCGAATAGGCGCCCATGCCGCCGGTGTTGGGACCGGTGTCACCATCGCCGACACGCTTGTGATCCTGGGCGGTTGCGAGCGGCAGGATGTCCTTGCCATCGCAGAGGACGAAGAAGCTTGCCTCCTCGCCTTCGAGGAATTCCTCGATGACAATGGAGGCCCCGGCGCTGCCGAACTTGCCACTAAAGCACTCATCGATGAAGGCGGCCGCGTCCTCGCGATTGTCAGCGATGGCGACGCCCTTGCCGGCTGCAAGACCATCGGCCTTGATGACGACGGGAAGCGCGTGGGCGGCAGCGTAGGCCAGCGCTTCGCCGGCCTGATGAAACGTCGCCGAACGCGCGGTCGGGATACCTGCGGCGGCGCAAAGATCCTTGGTGAAGGCTTTCGATCCTTCGAGCCGGCTTGCGGCGCGGCCTGGTCCAAAGCAGCGAATTCCAGCTTCGCGCAGGTCGTCGGCGAGACCGGCAACGAGGGGTACTTCCGGGCCGACGACGACGAGGCCGACCGAGTTGAGGCGGCAGAAGTCGATGACGGCAACATGATCGGCGATATCGAGCCTGATGCAGTCGGCGAACTCGGCGATGCCAGGGTTGCCCGGCGCACAATAAAGCGTCTTCAGGCGCGGGCTTGCGGCAATGGCCCAGGCAAGGGCATGTTCGCGCCCGCCGCCACCGATCAAAAGGACGTTCATATCGGAGTTTTCCAAGACTTAGCGTATTCCTTTGCGATGCGGCTTCAGTACGCCACGCATCGATGATGTAACATTGCGGGGCAGAGAAACAAATCGGGACTGATTCGTGAGCGAAGATTCCACATCGTCCGCCTCATTACCCCTGGACAACCCGGAAACGGGAGGGAATGCGCCGGAATTCACCGTTTCGGAACTCTCGGGTGCCATCAAGCGGTCGCTCGAATCGGGCTTCGAACATGTGCGCGTGCGCGGTGAACTGGGGCGCATTTCGCGGCCGGCATCCGGCCATCTCTATGTCGACCTCAAGGACGAACGCAGCGTATTGGCGAGCGTTATGTGGAAGGGCACCACCAGCCGTCTCAGATTCAAGCCGGAGCAGGGCCTGGAGGTGATCGCCACCGGGCGGATCACGACGTTCCCGGGGCAGAGCAAATATCAGCTCGTCATCGAATCGATGGAGCCGGCGGGGCTGGGTGCGCTGATGGCGCTGCTCGAAGCGCGCAAGAAGCAGTTTGCCGAGGAAGGATTGTTCGAGGAGGCGCGCAAGAAGCCGCTGCCGTACCTGCCCGGCGTCGTCGGCATCGTGACCAGCCCGACCGGCGCCGTCATCCGCGACATGCTGCACGGTTTCAACGAGCGGTTTCCCACGCGCGTCATCGTGTGGCCGGTGCGCGTGCAGGGGGAGACGTGCGCCGCCGAGGTCGCCGCCGCCATCCGCGGCTTCAATGCGCTTCCTCCGGGAGGCCCGGTGCCGCGGCCCGATGTGCTGATCGTCGCGCGCGGCGGCGGCAGTCTCGAAGACCTGTGGGGGTTCAACGAAGAAGCTGTCGTTCGCGCGGCTGCCGAGAGCGATCTGCCGCTGATTTCGGCTGTCGGACACGAGACCGACTGGACGCTGATCGACCTCGTCGCCGATGCCCGTGCGCCGACGCCGACGAAGGCTGCCGAGTGGGCGGTGCCGAAGCATTCCGAACTGCTCGAACGGCTGCAACAGAACGCCGACCGGCTGCGGATTTGCCTGCGCCGCAAGCTCGAGAGCGTTGCCGACAGGTTCAAGGCGGCCGCGCGCGGACTGCCTAAACGCGATGCGCTGCTCGCCGAGCCGCGCCAGCGCCTCGACCGCTGCGATCATCTCCTGAGGGCGGGGCTCGTCGCGTCAACCAACAAGAGCAGCCTGCGGCTGACACGGGTGACCTCGCGACTCGGACCAGGATTGCTGAGCGCCCGTATCTCCAAGTGCCGCGAGGCGCTGGCCGGCTTCGATAACCGTGGCCGGCAGGCCTTGATGCGGACAACGGGCCGCCGGCGCGTCCGCTTCGAAGGCGCACTGGGGCGGCTGCGGCCGTCCGCGCTAAGAAGCCAGTTGCGCCAGTGCCGCGAACGCCTGGCCAGCCTCGATGGACGTGGCCGTCAGGCCTATCTGACCAGCCATATCGCCCGCCGTCAGCGATTGGATTCGCTCGGCAAACTGCTGCAAAGCCTGAGCCACCATGGTGTGCTGGCGAGGGGGTTCGCGCTGGTGCGCGATGCCGATGGCGCCATGGTGCGCTCATCCAAGGTCTTGAGTACCGGCAGCACGATCGGGATCGAGTTCGCCGATGGCCGCGCCAGCGCGAAGATCACGGGTACCGGTCCGGGGGGAGCAGGTTTCACGCCGACCGCAACCGGTGAAGAGCAAGCGCAGGCGCAGGCAAGCCCCGCGCCCCACGCAAAACGGTCGAATTTTTCCAGCGATGGGGAGGCCCGGCGGCCGACGCGAAAAGGCCGTGACCCCGATCAGGGGACGCTACTCTGATTTCGAAGCGAAGGGCTTAACCAGCCTACGACCGGCGTCAGTGCCAATCGACCGCCTTGACGCTGTCCTTGCGACGCGGCATCAAGACTTGTTGTGCTCGCGCGATCAACGGCCCGAATTGCCATGGGGGGGGTAACCATATGAACCGGTTGGAGACGATCTTCGGACTCAAAGGCGAAGCAACGATCCGTTATCTCGATGGCGAGTTCCAGGTCATCTCGTCTGGCGGATTCGTGCGATGCGCGGTCACGGGAAAGCCGATCAGCCTTGACGAATTACGCTATTGGAGCGTCGAGCAGCAGGAGGCGTATGCCTCTCCGGCGATTTCCCATGCCCGCTTTACCGAGCTGCAAAAACGCACCGGCCGGTGACTTTTGCGGTGACTTTTGCGGTGACTTCCCCAGTGACTTCCCGGGTTCAGCCACTCAACCTGCCGCGATCGTCGCGGGATCGATGAGTTCTTGCAGCCGCGCTAAATCGCGTACGTCGAATGCAAGAACAATCCGCAGCGACCCGGATCGTTCGGCAAGATCAGCGAGCGCCCCGCTCTTCCCCTTCAAACGCACAAGATCCTTTTGCGTGGTGACGAGACGCGCGCCGGCGCTTGCAGCCAGCCTGACGAGGTCTCGAGCATCGTCTTCGCAATAGGCATGGTGGTCCTTGAAGAAGCGCTCGGCAACGATCTCGGCGCCAGCGGCCTTGAGGGAGGCCGTGAAGCGAGAGGGATTGCCGATGCCGGCGTAGGCGACGACACGGGCACCGGCCAACGACCCATCGTCCAATTCAGGTTCGACGGCCGCCGACAGGACCGGGCCGGGAAAGGTGGCGCGCAAGTATTGGAGGATCGCTGCGTTGTCGCCGCCGCCGTTGACGACGATGGCATCGGAGAGGTCGAACTGCACGTCGAGGGGAGCGCGCAGCGGCCCTGCCGGGATGACTTCACCGTTGCCCAATCCGCGCACCCCGTCGACGACGGCGATGGTCAGTGACTTGGCCAGTGTCGGGTTCTGCAGGCCGTCATCCATGATGATGTGGGTCGACGATTTCGCCGCCGCGATGGCGCGGGCGCCGGCTGGCCTGTCGCGCGCCACCATCGTCGGCGCCGCTTCCGCCAGCAGCAACGATTCGTCGCCAACTTCGCGCGCGGTATCGATTGTCGGGTTGACCCAGACCGGCCCGCTTCGACGGCCCGAATAGCCGCGCGTGAGGAATGCGGGCGAATGGCCACGCGCCCGAAGCAGCCGGGCGATCAGCAAGGACAAGGGCGTCTTGCCGGTGCCGCCCGCGGTAAAGTTGCCAATGCAGATCACCGGCAGCGGCGAACGATAGGGTTTGGCGTTCCTGAGCCGGCGCGCACCCGCCCATGCGAAAATGCGCGATGCCGGCTTCAGGGCCTTGACGCGCGGATCATCCGCATCGGCCCCATACCACCAGGAGGGTTCCTCAAGAGGCACGGTCAAGTTCCTCGGGCATGGCGGCGGGCCGCGGCAGCATCTCGATCAGGGCGTCGACGGTTCTGTCCAAGGCCCCCGCCAACTGATCGACGGCAGTGACCCCCTTGGTGCGAAGCGAAGCGAGCGCGGCTTCGTCGGCAAGCAGCCCGCTCACTGCCGCGGCGAGATTTTCGGCGTTGGAAACGTCACGAACGGCACCGCTGGCGCGAAGCCGGTCGTAGATGTCCTTGAAGTTCGCGGTGGAGGGACCGGTCATTACCGCGACGCCGTGGCGGATGGCTTCAATGGGGTTCTGCCCGCCCTTGTCGACGAGAGAGCCGCCGATCAGCGCTATCGGCGCCAGCGCGTAAAGCGTGCCGAGTTCGCCGATGGTGTCGGCGATGTAGATGTCGGTCGCCGCGTCGGGGAGCTGGCGCAGAGAGCGCTGGGCGACGCGCAGGCCCTTGGCTTTGGCCATCTCCGCAATCGCGGTTCCGCGTTCGGGATGACGCGGCGCGATGATGGTCAGGAAGCCGTCGTAGTGGCCGGCGATGCGGCGGTGGGCATCGGCGACGATCTCGTCCTCGTCGGGATGCGTGCTGGCTGCGATGTATCCCTGGCGTCCGCGAGTCGCCGCGACGAGTTCGTCGAAGGCCTGCTGGTCGATGGGCAATGCCGGCGCATCGATCTTGAGGTTGCCGGCGACTTCAACGCGGCGCGCGCCAAGTTCGCTGAACCAGCGGGCGAACTGGCTGTTCTGGGCCAGCACCAGATCGAAGCGGTTGAACAATGGGCCGGATATGCCGGGCCGTTTGCGCCACCGCTGGTAGCTGCGCTTCGACATGCGCGCGTTGATGAGCATCAGCGGAATGTTGCGGGCGGCCGTTTCAAAAATCAGGTTCGGCCAGATTTCAGACTCGGTGAAGACGGCGGCGTCGGGTCGCCAGTGGACGATGAAGCGGCGTGCAAAATTTGGCGTATCGAGCGGAACGAACTGGTGGATTGCCGTGTCGCCGAGGCGTTCACGGGCCAATTGCGCGGAGGTGCGCGTGCCCGTCGTCAACAGGAAACGGGCGACGGGCCGCTTGCGGCGAATGCCTTCGATAACGGGAAGGATGGCGTTCGTTTCACCGACGCTTGCAGCGTGCAGCCAGATCAGAGCGCCTTCGGGTCTGTCGATGCCGGTGCGGCCATAACGCTCGGACCGCCGCTCGGCACTCTCCTTGCCTTGTCTCTCGCGATAACCGAGGACAAGGGGGGCTGCGGCTTCGAGCGCGCGAGTCGCGGCGCGGTAAGTCTTGATGCCGAGGCCGGCCGATAACGGAGCCACATCTGGATCACGCGCCCCGGGTGGCGTCGACCGGGTCGGGTCGCCCCCGGCAAGGGAATAGGCGCGCGCCGTTGTTTCGTTGAGCGATGCTTCCAGCTTGCGGCGCAACGACTCCTGCAGTTCGTCGCTCGCGTCGCGCGGCACGTCAATCGGCTCGCCCATCGCGAACGCGAGGTTCGAATAGGGGAGGTTGAGTGTCAGCCGGCTCCACGTGTTGAGCGCGTGGTAGCGCGAGGTGGCCGCGGCCAGCGGCAGGATCGGCCGCCCGGACAACCGCGCCAGCGTGATTATGCCGGCACCTGCGCGCCGCGCCGGGCCAGGAGGAACGTCGGCGGTGACGACCATGTTGGCGCCGCTCTTCAGGGCTGTCACGGAAGCTTTCAGCGCATAAGCTCCGCCGCGGTCCTTCCTGCGGTCGCCAGCGCCGGCGCCGCGAATGAGTTCGACGCCGATGCGCTGCATGGCTTCGCCGATCAGCTCGGCGTCGCCGTGACGCGCAACCATGGCTGCAAAACGCAGATTTTCCGGGCGGCTCATGGCGAGCATCATGAATTGCCCATGCCAGCAGGCACAAATCGCCGGACTGAGCGCCACGAAGCGCTCCTGCATGTCGGGCGGATCGAAGCGAATCCGGCTGGTGCGCGCGACAAGCCGTATCATCCGCGCGAGATTTGCCCCGGCGAATCGCATCAACTTCGATTTGTTGGAGTGGGAGAGGGCCATTGACGAGCTCAGAAACGGGCGCGAACGCAACCTCACATTCAATTGATCCGCCCCCGGGGGGCCCCGAGAACAGGCTTGGGGCATCAGCCCGGCAAGGCAACACGGTCTTTGCGCCGCAGCGCCGAACCGCAGTTATTTCCACCTTTGGCGGAGAGAAGCGGGAAGCCCTTGCCGTCGCCTCCTATACCGCATAATACCCGCCGGTTAGCAATGTGCGTTGTTTGCATGTATTGAAATGCTCGGACCGGCGGCTGAAGCTGGCTTTCCGGTGTATAAGGCTGCGATTCGCGGCTCTGGAGCGAATGTGGGCGGGGCAAACGTAGGTAATCGGCAGCCAATGGCGGGACTGGCCAAGAGATACAAACGCGCCGTAAAGCGCTTCAGCATGGCCTGGCGGACCGGGTTGATCGAGCACAGTCCGCAATGGATGCGCCGGATCTTCGGCCCGGCTGCGACCTATCTCGACATGACGCTGATCGATCACGGTATTTTCCGCTTTCTCTACCTCAACAAACACGCTCTTGCCGACGACGCGTGGCGGAGTGCCCAGCCGGCGCCCCATCATCTGAGGCAGTTCAAGCGCGACGGGCTGAAAACCATCGTCAATTTACGCGGCGAGCGAATGTGCGGCAGCTACTGGCTCGAGGAGCAGTGGTGCCGCGACCTGGGGCTCAAACTCGTCAATTTCCAGGTGCGCTCGAGGGCTGCACCCTCGCCTGAAGAATTCCGCCGGGCCAAGGCACTGTTCGAGCGCATCGAATACCCCATGCTGATGCACTGCAAATCGGGCGCCGACAGAGCCGGTCTGATGAGCGTTCTCTACCGGCATTTCCGCGAGGGCATGCCGATCGAGATGGCGCGCGAAGAACTTTCGTTACGCTACGGCCATATCCGGCAGGCCGATACCGGCATCCTCGATTTCGTTTTCGATCGCTACGTCGCCGATAACGCGGAGCAGCCGATCTCATTCATGGACTGGGTTGAAACGCGCTACGATCCTGAAGAAATCGCCGACACCTTCAAGTCGAACGGCTGGGCCAACCGATTCGTCGGCACCGTGCTGCAGCGCGAATAGCGCGAGAAGCATGAACTCACCGGCTTCCTAACGCTGCTCGACAACGCCGGCGTCGGTTACGTCACCGTTTCCGGCAAGATCGGCGCCGCGCGCCAATCGCGCATAGGCGCCATCCCTTGCGATCAGTTCGTAGTGGCGGCCGGTTTCGACGAGGCGGCCGTCTTCCATGACGCAGATGACGTCGGCGTTCTGCACTGTCGACAGCCGGTGGGCGATAACAAGCGTGGTGCGGTTGGCGGTAAATCGCGTCAGCGCTTCCTGCACCAGTTGCTCGGATTGCGTATCGAGCGCACTCGTTGCTTCGTCGAGCAGCAGGATCGGGGAATCTTTCAGGATCGCGCGCGCAAGTGCGACGCGCTGGCGCTGCCCGCCCGACAGCCGCAAGCCACTGGCGCCGATGCGGGTCTCGTAGCCGCGGGGCTGCTCGAGGATGAAGTCGTGGGCGGCGGCGGCCGTGGCCGCGGCAATGATGTCCGCTTCGGACGCCTCAAGACGGCCGAGCGCGATGTTGGCGCGTATCGTGTCGTCGAACATCGTCACGTCCTGACTGACGAGCGCTATCGATCCGCGCAACGATTGCAGCGTGACTTCGCGGATGTCCTGACCGTCGATCAGGATGCGCCCGCCGGTCACGTCGAACAGGCGCGGCACCAGATTGATGATCGTCGACTTGCCGGCTCCCGAACGTCCAACAAGCGCCACGGTCGTTCCGCCGGGGACATCGAGGGTGAAGTCGATGACGGCATCGCGGTCCGCGGTCTGCTCGTAGCCGAACGATACCTTTTCAAAGGTGATCGCTCCCTTCCCGACGGCGAGCGGCCGGGCGCCCGGCCGGTCGACGATTTTCGGCTTTTCGTCGATCAGCCCATAGAGGCTTTCAGCCGCCGCCAGGCCTTCCTGGACGCGGCCCGTTAGGTTGCCGAGCGCGCGAATGGGCTGGGCGGCCATCAGCAGTGCCGTCACGAAGCCCATGAAATCGCCGACCGTCGAGATGCCGTTGGCAATGCGCCAGTAGGCAAAGGCGATGACGCCGGCCACTGCCAGTCCGCCCAGGGCTTCGAGAATGGGATCGAGCTTGGCGCGGTTGCGCACCGCCTTCATCTTGAGGCGGAACACATCCTCGAAACTGCCGTGCATGCGCTCGGAGGTATAATCCTCAAGCCGGAAGGTCTTGATGAGCCGCGTGCCGGTGAGGTTTTCCGACAGCATCGAGGTCATATCGCCGAGTTCGATCTGGGTCTGCTTGGCGACCTTGCGCAGGCGTTCGGAGATCAGCGCGATCGGCAGCGCCGCAATCGGATAGACGCCGAGCACGAACAAAGACATCAGCGGGTCGAGGTAGATCATCGAGGCGACGAGCGCGATGACCATCAGGATGTCGCGGACGGCGGTGTTAAGGCTCGCCTGCAGGGCCGTCTGGATAAAGTTTATGTCGTTGGTCAACCGCGACAGGAGCCGTCCCGGCGTCTCGCGGCTCAGTCTTGCGAAGTCGGCGCCGATGAGATGCGTGAAGGCTACCTTCTGCATGTCGGTCGCCATGCGTGTAACGATCCGCTGGGTCGTGACGGTCTGAAAATAGAGGAAGATGCTGCGCAGGAGCGTGATCGCGATGATGCCGGCCAGCACGATGAGCAGATTGTTGCCTTCGGTCTGCATCAAGGTATCAAAAGACAGCTTGATGATCATCGGATAGCCGCCCGTCACCGCCGCGAGACAGGTCATCAGGGCGAAGGCTACGAGAAGCTGGCGCCAGCGGGGGAACACCCAATCCTGCATGAATCGCCACAGGAGTTCGCGCGAAGCCGCATCGAAGGCCGACGGCTTGCACTGCGTGGGCGATTCGACAGGGTCCTCGGGAGGACTAGCGGCGTCCTTGCCGGCCGACTTATACCGGCTTGCGTCCTGTGTGGCGTCGTCGGTCACTCCGCGGGCCCGTCTTTCAATGGTCTAAGCCGAAGTTGGAATTATAGGCGAAGCGTGATGCGTCACGGGTTCTTTTCATCGGGCTCGATGAGGCGGTGCATGTGAACGACGAAGTAGCGCATTTGCGCATTGTCGACGGTGCGCTGGGCAGCAGCCTTCCAGGCGGCGTGAGCTTCGGCGTAGTTGGGGTAGATCCCCACGATATCGAGTTTGCTAAGATTCTTGAACTCGACTTTCTTGAGATCCATCAGTTCCCCCCCAAATACCAGATGAAGAAGCTGCTTGCCGCTGGTTTCGACCTCGTGGCTCATGGTCTGCTCCGGATTCTGTTTATCCCAATCTGCAGCCGCTGCGCGCATGTTGCGGTGCAGTGCATTTCCTGCACGACCGGGGGCGTAAGGGCAAGGCCCCACGGGCGACTGATCCAAATCGGCGCGCGCGTAAGTGGACTAGGGCATGTTTGATTAACCGCGAGACAAGTCATCCTTGTCATAATGATCGAACGGCCGCGAAAAGACGGCCGTTCAAGTTGACAGGTAGGCTGACGGCAACGGCACGGAGGAGCAGTCTTCCCCGTGCCGTTTGCTATTTGCGGGGGCGAGACGACGCTACCTCGCCATCACGACCGCAAGATCGCCAAGCAATCCCGCCGTTAGCATCCATCCGACCGTTCGGTTGGCCTTGAAGCGGGTCAGGCAATTGTCGGGATCGTCCATATCGAGGCTTCGCACCTGCCAGGCGAAATGCGCCGCGATGGCGCCAAGACCGAGGTAGGTCGCAATCGGCGCGCCGGCCAGCCACACGGCTCCCGACCAGAAAACGAGCGCGGCGGCGTAAAGCCCGGCAAGCCACATCTTCGTTTTCGAGCCAAACCGGATCGCGGTCGACTTGAGGCCGAGGGATAGATCGTCTTCCTTATCCTGGTGGGCATAGATGGTGTCATAGGCGATCGTCCAGGCCACGCATCCCGCATAGAGCAGAAGAGGCGCAGCGGAGAGTTCCCCATGGACCGCCGCCCAGCCGACAAGGGCACCCCAATTGAACGTCAGGCCGAGAACGAGTTGGGGCCAGTAGGTATAACGCTTCATGAAGGGATAAACGGCAACAAGCGCCAGGGAAGCGATGCCGAGGACGATGGTGAAGTGGTTGAACTGGACTAGAACCGCCAGCCCGACGAGCGACAGGGCGACGACGAAGGCCAGTGCCGCCTTCGGAGCGACCTGCCCGGAAGGGATCGGCCGCGAGCGGGTGCGCACGACCTGGGCGTCGAAATCGCGGTCGACGTAGTCGTTATAGGCGCAACCGGCGCCGCGCATCACGAAGGCGCCGATGGCGAACAGGACCGCGTACCAGGCGGCGGTAATTGCGACGCCGGCACTTCCCGACGCCTTGACGTAAACGATCACGGCCAGCGCCAGCGACCACCAGCACGGAAAAACCAGTAGCCACATGCCGATCGGGCGGTCGGCGCGGGCCAGACGCAGGTAGGGCCGGAGCGAGGCCGGGGCGTAGGTGTCGACCCAGTTGCCGCGCGCGGCGTCGGCGACGGTGCCATCATCAGAACCTTGGCCCGAGGGTCTTGTCCGCCCATCAATCGGTGGCGTGTCCATCGCAGCGCCGATGCCCCTTGCAATTGATCCTCGCTTCGATAACACGGGTCGCATGGCAATTCACGATTTCAACGCAGAGCGACTTTTCGTCGATGCCCCGCTGGCGGCGGGTGTCGCGCTTTCATGCACCGACGACAAGGCCCATTACATCTTGAATGTCCTGCGGCTCAAGGCCGGGGACGCCATCCTCGTCTTCAACGGCCGCGAGGGCGAGTGGCGGGCGCGGCTTAGCGATGTCACGAAGCGCCGCTGTTCGCTTGTGCCCGAGGAGCAGGTGCGCCCGCAGGATAATGGTCCAGACCTCGTCTATCTGTTCGCGCCGCTCAAGCGTTCACGGCTCGATTACATGGTGCAGAAGGCGGTGGAACTGGGCGTATCGCGCCTGCAGCCGGTGTTTACCCGGCGGACTGTTGCCGACCGGGTCAACCTAGAGCGGATGCGCGCCAACGCCATCGAGGCTGCCGAGCAGTGCGGGATCCTGCGCATCCCGGAAGTCAGCGAACCGGTGGCGCTGACAGCACTGATCGATGTCTGGGACGAAAACCGCCGCATCATCTTTTGCGACGAAGCCGCCGCGCAGACCGACCCGGTCGCGATCCTGTCGGGCCTCGAGCAGGGGCCGCTTGCCGTTCTGATCGGACCCGAAGGCGGATTTGCGCCCGAAGAGCGCGAAGCGCTCAACGCCCGAACCTTCACGACCGCGATCCCGCTCGGGCCACGCATCATGAGGGCGGACACCGCCGCGGTGGCGGCCCTGGCGCTCGTCAACGCCGTGCTCGGCGACTGGAAAGCGTTGAAAAAGTGAAGACGAAACGGCCGGATCTCATGTCGATGACATGAAGCCCGGCCGTTTCGTGAATTTCAGATGCTGTCCGAGACACCGGCGCCGGTTTTCACCGGCTCAGCCATCGGCGGCCTGAGGTTCGGATTTCGCTTCGGGCTTGCGCTTGACCGGTCGGCGCAGGAAGTCCGGGATCTGTTCGTTGGCGCCGAAGGCCGACTTGTCGGCCCCGCCCGCCCCGCGTTCAGAGGTGCGTTCGTTATGCTGGCGCGGCGTCGGCTTCGGCTCGCTGCGCGGTTTAGCGGTCTCACTGGCGGCATCGCGGCCAGACCGTGCGGAGCGTTGCTGCTGGCCGTCGCGACCTTCCTCACGGGGTTGCTGGTCACGCCGGGCGTCGCGCTGGCGTCCACCGCCGCGCTCGCGGCGGCTGCGGGCTGGCGGACGACCCTCTTCCCTGGCCGGTTCCCTGGCCGCCGTGTCTTGCGAGGAAACCTGCGGCTGCTCGGCACCGGGCTGGTCGATAGCGATTTGATCGGCCGGCGGCCGTTCGCCCCTGGGCTGCTCGCTTCTGGGTTCGCGGGGAGTTCTCGTCCGGCCAACGCGTGGCGCGCGCTTTTCGTCGCCGCCCCGGCTCGGTGCAGCGCTGCGCGAACGGCGCCGTTTCTTCGACTTGGAATCTTCCATGTCCTGTTCGCTCGGCGGATCGCCGATCCAAACCGTGCTGTCGCCGGTAATCGCCTCGATCTGCTTCAGCAGCTTCAGATCTTCGTAGGTCACCAGTGATGTCGCCGACCCCTGGCGACCGGCGCGGCCGGTGCGGCCGATCCGGTGCACGTAGTCATCCGACTGCCAGGGCAGGTCGAAGTTGAAGATGTGGCTGACGTCCGGGATATCGAGGCCACGGGCTGCAACATCGCTGGCCGCCAGGAAGGTGATCTCGCCGGAGCGGAACTTGTCGAGCGTTTCGGTGCGTGCCGACTGGTCCATGTCGCCATGCAGAGCGCCGGCATTAAAGCCGTGCTTCAGGAGGGATTTCAGAAGGATCGCGACATCACGCTTGCGGTTGCAGAACACGATGGCGTTGCGCACATCCTCGGCGCGCATCAGGTCGCGCAGAGCTTCGCGCTTGGCCCAGTCCTCGCCGTCCTCGCACCAGCGGAAGCGCTGCTTGATGGTTTGTGCCGTCGAGGCGGGCTTGGCCACTTCGATGCGGACCGGATCACGCAGGAACTGGTTGACGAGGCGCGTGATCTCCGGTGGCATCGTTGCGGAGAAGAACAGCGTCTGGCGCTTTGGCGGCAACAGTTTGCAGATCTTCTCGATGTCCGGAATGAAGCCCATATCGAGCATTCTGTCGGCTTCGTCGATCACCAGGATCTCGACACCCATCAGCATGACGCGGCCGCGCTGAAAATGGTCGATGAGACGTCCGGGCGTGGCGATCAGCACATCGACGCCGCGATCGAGCTTCTTGGTCTGCTCGTCCATCGACACGCCGCCGATCAGGAGGGCGACGGTCAGCTTGTGATTGACGCCATATTTCTCGAAGCTCTGCGCCACCTGGGCCGCGAGTTCGCGGGTCGGCGCCAGGATCAGGCTGCGCGGCATTCGGGCCCGGGCGCGTCCGGTTTCGAGCCGCGAAATCATCGGCAGGGTAAACGAGGCCGTCTTGCCGGTGCCGGTCTGGGCGATGCCGAGAACGTCACGGCCCGTCATGGCGACGGGGATGGCTTGGGCCTGGATTGGCGTGGGGTCAGTGTATCCGGCTGCTTCAACGGCAGCCACGACTTTCGGGCTGAGCTCCAGCTCAGCAAAGGTCTTGGTGGTCAATATCTGTCAACTCCCGTCACAGGATAATGCCCGCGCGGGATTTCAGTGCGCGGAACGGTCGGTCAGGTCCGCGCACGCTGGCGGCGCGGTAAGGCTCGGATTCGCAGGGGAACTTCTCAATAGCCATCGACGGCTTTCGTCGACCGGGCGAGAAAACAAATGAATCACTTGCCCCTGCGGTCGAGTGTCTGTCGCATTACACATAACTCGTGATGTAGCAAGTAATTCCACAAGCTGTGGACGTTTTGTCATCCACGATTGTAGCAAAGCGGACAACTTTTCGTAGTTATCTGCCTAATTCTCCAGCAATTGTGGCGAAACAGTGCTGGACTGCTGTGGCTACGCAAATCTACTCTTCGTTGATCCAGCGGGCGAAAAGTCCTCCAGCGACCGCCCCGACGATCGGCGCCACCCAGAAGACCCAAAGTTGCACAAGCGCCTGCATGTCGGCAAACAGCGCTACTGCGGTTGCTCGCGCCGGGTTCAGCGCAGCATGCGAGACCGGCCACAACACCAGATGCAGCACCGCGATCAGAAATCCGAGCCCGATCGGGGCGAAGCCGGCGGGGACGCCCGATGACGTCGCTCCGACGAAAAGCAGCAGGATTAGTGCGGCAGCCACCGTCTCGGCAACCATCACGGCTGCGAAGGGGAATGTGCCCGGGGCATCGAAGCGATTCGCAGCGGCTGCGATGCCGGCTGCCGACCCGGCCGGAGCATTGCTGACAATGAGCCAGAAACCGGCGACCGCGACGATCGCGCCGAGCACCTGGGCGACCACGTAGGGCACCGCGAGACGCGTTTCGAAGCGCCCCGCCGCGACCAGGCCCAGCGTTACGGCCGGATTGAAGTGGCAGCCCGAGACCCCTCCGAGCGCAAAGCACATCGCGGTAAAGGTCAGCCCCGCGGCAAGGGCCGGGGCCAGGCCGCCCACCGCCGCTGCCGAACCGATCAGCAGCGTGCCGCAGAGGACCGCGACGTAGGCAAACGTGCCGATTGCTTCGGCGATCAACGCTTTCGAAGACATGCACCCCCTCCGGATGTCCGCCGGCGCTGTTCCCCCGGGAACTGCGCGAAACCCTCTATTAGCAGACAATCGCTCCTGTGGGCGACATCCACCAGCCGGCGCCGAATGGCGTTTTGGACCGGCTGCAGCAGTGGTCCTGATCCGGCCTGCGACGACAAGCCACCCCGCGGTCTGGAACGGCAGCCGCTGTCGAGCGTTTGGATTTCATGCGCTCGCCACGATGGCCTGAGCGGAGTGCCGCGAGTCAAGCCCACTCTGATGTAAACGCCTTATGACTTTAACGATAAAGACATTTTCTTTATTACTGGGAGCTGGACCCGTGGCCTGTTTGCAAGGCAGTGCCGATTTTCGCGGATCGGCCGGATGGCGGTCGCTTGCAAAGCCTAAAGACGAGACTGAAGGCGCGTTCCATGAGTACCGATAGCTTCGGATATATTGCCGGACAGACAAGGCAGCAGGATATCCGCTCGCTGAAAGCGCGCGATAACCTGACCAACTTCGGCTACATCGGCTTTATCTACCTGATCATGGCCGTTACGCTCGGCGTCACGCTGTGGAGTTATGCCGCAGTCGCCGAGGCGGGTCGCTCGTGGTGGTGGAATGCGCCGATGACGGTCCTCGCCATCGTGGTGATCGGCGCCTCGCAGCACCAGCTTGGCGGGATCGTTCACGAAGGCACGCACTATATTCTGTTTGCCGACCGCAAGCTCAACGAACTTGCCTCCGACTGGCTGGCGGCCTTCCCGATCTACACCTCCACCTACGCCTTCCGCCTGCATCATCTCCCGCATCACCAGTTCGTCAACGATCCCAAGCGCGATCCGAATTTCGACCAGGCTCAAGAATCCGGCCACTGGCTCGACTTCCCCATTGCCCACGTCGACTTCCTGATGGCGATCCTGAAGCAGCTCAATCCGGTCCGGCTCGTCAGCTACATCGTCGCGCGCGCGAAATACTCGGCGGTCGGCGTCAAGACCAACCCCTATGCCAATCCCGAAAAGCCCGGCTGGCCGTGGACGATCCGGCTCGGCGTGCTGTTCATGGTGGCGATCCCGGCATTGCACGTGATGCTGATCTCGCTCGGCGCCGCAGGCTTCGCCGAGCGCTGGCTGATGTCGGGGATCGCACTTGCCATGCTTGCTGGTTCGTGGGTCGCTCTGATCGCCTACTATCTCAGCGTCCCTGAAGAGGCCTTCGCGCAAAGCCGCATCGATCCGGTCATCTCGCACCGGGCCACGACGATCGCCCGTGTCAGCTACATGGCTCTCGTCTACGGAGCCCTGACGGTCGCCGAATACTTCTCGGGCTTGCCGGCCTGGGGCTACTTCGGCCTGTTGTGGATCCTGCCGCTGTTCACGACGTTCCCGCTGTTCATGGTGTTGCGCGAGTGGATCCAGCACGGCAACGCCGACCGCGGACGCTACACGAATTCACGCATCTTCCTCGTCAATCCGCTGCTGCGCTACGCGGTCTTCCCGTTCGGCATGGATTATCACCTGCCGCATCACATCAACGCGTCCGTCCCACACTACCGCCTCAAGGACCTGCACGCGTACTTGCTGGAAACCGATGCGAAATACGCCGATCAGGCCCTCGTAGTAGAAGGTTGGCGTAGCTCGGATGCCGACGGGTCTCCCGCCATCGTCGACGTCCTGGGGCCGCGCTTCACGCCGCGTGGAAATGCAGCCCATGTCGACGACGAAACGCTGGCTGAAGCCGACGTCAACGACAAGGCGGCAATTTCCGCACAGATCGCAGCTTCCCGGCAGGCGGGATCTTCATCAGCAACAAGATAATCGAAGGCTGACTTGCCGGCTCGCCTCGCCTACCGCCGCTCAATTCCGCCGGGCAGCGAAAAATTCCTTCAACAACAGCGCGGCGCGCTGTTCATCGATGCCGGGATAGACTTCCGGGGCGTGGTGGCACGTCGGTTGCCCGAAGATGCGCGCACCATGCTCGACGCCGCCGCCCTTCGGGTCGATCGCGCCGTAATAGAGCCGGCGGATACGGGCGAACGAGATCGCCGTCGCGCACATCGCACACGGCTCCAGCGTCACATAGAGATCGCAATCGCCGATGCGCTCCGAGCCGAAGTGCAAGCAGGCGGCGCGCAGAGCGACGATCTCGGCGTGCGCGGTCGGATCGCGAAGTTCGCGGGTGCGATTGCCGGCGCGGGCAACGATGTTGCCAGCGTGATCGACGATAACGGCACCGACCGGAACCTCGCCGCGGGCGCCAGCGGCTTCGGCCTCTTCGAGCGCAACTGCCATGGGGGAGTTAGAATCGTCAGGCATGCATGGGCTCGGCTTCCGTTCCGTTCAGGGACGCCGCTTTTCACGGGCTCAGGGCGTTGGCCCCGACCTGCGGTTTCATCTCGTCGTCGTCGAGATCGCCGGCGAAGGCTCGCGAACCGTCGCGGTCGTAGATGTCACGCCGGAACTCGACGGTGCCATTTTGTTCTCCCCAGGCCGTGATGTAGGCGAAGATGACCGGCACCGGCCGGGTCAGCGTCAAATCGAGCGGCTGGCCCGCGGCGATCACGGCTTCGGAGCGACCGGGCTGCTCCCAGCCGAGTTCGTACTTCGCAATCCAATCGGTGAAGTTCATGACGTTCTCGACGCGAACGCAGCCTGCCGAATAGGCGCGGCTCGCCTGGCCGAAAAGCTGCTTCATGGGCGTGTCGTGCATATAGACCGTTTCCGAATTCGGCATGTCGATGCGCACAAGTCCCAGCGCATTCCATTCTCCGGGATCCTGGCGGAAGCGCAACTGGTCGTGGTCGACGTTGTGCCAGTCGATCGTGTGGATTGGAACCTCCTCGCCATCGTAGCTGCCGCGGAAGGCGCGGATGTGCTCGCGATCCAGGTAGCCCGGGTCCTTGCGCATGTGCGGGACGAGATCGCCACGCGCGATGCTGATCGGCACGCGCCAGTAGGGAAAGAAGTTCAGGCCGAGGATGGTGGCGCGGATCTCGGGAGTCTGGCGCTCGGTGCGGCCGGCGATCACGCGATGGCGCTGCTGAACTTCGAAATTCTCGACGGCTTCAAGCTGGAAGGCCGGCGCGTTGACGATGACATAACGATTTTCGATGCGTTCGTTCAAAAGCTGCTGGATGCGGTTCAGATTGAGTTCGAGCTGCTGCAGGCGCATCTCGGCGGTCACGTTCAGCGCCGCGAAAGTGGCGCGGTCGACGCGTCGCGTGATGCGCAGGCCGTGACGGCCCTGAAAAGCCGCAACGCCGCGCTCGCAGGCATCATCGTATTCGAAGTTCTCGTAGTAGCCGCCACCCGGGGCCATGTCGCCGGTCGCTCGCAGGCGCTGGCGCAGTATCGGAACGCGGTCGTCGTAATCCCCGGGGCGGATCGACTTTGGACCGGGAACCTGCGGCCAGCCGCCCTTGCTGACAATCCTGCGGTAGCGCTCGATGCCATCGCGGGTCGCAGCCAGCGTGACATCGCTCAGCCACGGCGTCACCCCGGTGCGAAGATCGCCCATCTCGTATTTTTTGCGCTGTACGGAATCCGGCCTGCGCCTGTCGTCGGGTTCGGTGCCGCGGCCAATGATCGATTGCCACCACTCATCCTGGGCGTGCGCAGCGCGCGCGAAGGGAAGCATTCCCGTCGCCGCCGCAATGCCGAGCGACTTGCGCAAAATGCTCCGCCGCGTCTCCAAGGACACCTTCCTGGTGTGCTCGCTGGTCATCGCCCCTACCTATATTGAATTGGTTGCGGCTCAAGCGCCTGCCCCTACCGCGCCGAGCGCGACTCTGCGTGGCATAGGTCCACAAGCCATGTGGCCAAACAAAGACGGTCATTCAACCCTTGGCCCTCTTCGCGCGCCTCACAATCGCGTTGTCACGGCCCTTTGCTGGATGGATCGCTCCGTAGCAGGCAAAAGAAAGAGCCCACTGCAAAGCCGCAGCAGCCCCTGCCGACCGCCGATCCCGCCAAGTTCTCCCGGCACGCCATTGGCATGGGCTGCTCAGGAAAGGTGATCCCAGCCCAGCCGGTCCAGCTGCATGAGTTTTTCTGCAGACTCGCGCACCGCAAGACCGGTACCGGCGACGACCCGCCCAATCCGCGTCACGCGAACTCCCGCCTGCGTGGCGGCTTCAACGAAGCCGGCCTCGGAACCGGTGGCAAGGGTTGCCAGCACCTCATAGTCGTCGCCACCGGTTATCAGTTGCTCAAGGCGGAGTTTTCCAGCAGTCCGCAATGTGACGCAGGCGGCCGACAACGGAATAGTCGACGCGTCGATTTCGATGCCGACGCCGCTGGCCGCGGCAAGCCGCGAAGCGTCGATGGCGAGGCCGTCGGACACATCCAGCGAAGCCGTTGCGAACTGCCGCAATGCTGGTATCAGTTGAATGCGCGGCGTCGGCGTCCGATTCCGCGACAGGAGGCTTTTGCGGTCGCTGTCGTCGAGATGGCCGCTCCACTCAAGCGCCTGGCAATCGCCGCGATCCAGTGTGAGTCCGGCGAATGCATCGCCGATGGTGCCCGAGACCATCAGGATATCGCCAGGGCAGGCCCCCGAGCGGCTGATCATGCGTCCGGTCGGCACGGACCCGAACGCCGTGATCGTGACGGCGAATGCGCCGGTCGTGCGGACGGTATCGCCGCCGGCGAGTTGCAACCCGAAATCGTCCTGGGCAGATGCCAATCCCGACACAAACCCATCGAGCCAGTCGCCATGGCCAGCAGGCAAGGCAAGCGACAGCAGATAGGCGAACGGTTCGGCGCCCTTCGCGGCGAGATCGGAGACATTGACGGCCAGCGCCTTGCGAGCGGCCATCGCCGCTGAAGGCGGCGTGCCATCAAAGCGGAAGTGGACGCCATCGATCAACGTGTCCATCGTGACGACGAACTCGCAGCCGGCGGGTGGCCTCAAAGCGGCGGCATCGTCGGTCAGCCCGTACGCGCCCGGCAACCCGTCAGACAACGGCGCGAGAAGCCGGGCAATCATTGCGTGTTCGGATTCGGCCATCGCGTGTCCCGGAGTATGTTCGACGGGCTGCCAACCAATAGGCGTGTTCAGGTCTTTTCCCGGCGCTCGCCTTTGCCGTGATCGCCCTTGCCCTCGAATTCGGCGGGACGCAGGCGGTGAGCCAGGCGGTCCAGCACACCATTGACGACCTTGGGTTCTTCCTCATCGAAGAAGGCGTGGGCAACGTCGATATATTCGTTGATGACGACGCGGGCTGGAACATCGAGGCGCTCCATCATCTCGAACGCTCCGGACCGCAGGATGGCCCGCAGGATCGAATCGATGCGCACAAGGCGCCAGCCGATCGCCAGTTGCTGGTCGATCAGAGGATCGAGATCGCGCTGACGACGGACGACGCCGCGCAGAAGTTCGGCGAAGAAGGCGGGATCGGCACCGGCAATCGTCTCGCCGGCTTCCGAGTTGGGAAAGCGCAGGGTCGTGAACTCGGCGATGACATCGGTGACGTCCGCGCCGCCGACATCCATCTGATAGAGCGCCTGCACCGCACCGACGCGGGCGGCACTGCGCGCGGCCTGCGCGGGCTGCTTGCCTTTCGATTTCGGTTTCGGCTTCGGTGTCTTGTGTGTGTTCGAGGTCATTGCGGCCCCGCCGCAAAAGCGCGCCGCAGTTCGATCAGCCCGAGGCAGGCGCGCGCGGCATCGCCGCCCTTACCCCGGCGTCCGCCGCTTGCCCTCTGCATTGCCTGTTCCTTCGTGTCCACCGTCAAAATCGCATTGCCGAGCGGAATGCGATTATCGACGGCAATCTGCATGAGCCAATGATTGGCCTGACCTACGACGACGTCGTAGTGTGAAGTCTCGCCGCGAATGACGCAGCCCAGAGCGAGTACGCCATCGAAGCGTCCGCGAGCGATGTTTACGCCGCGCGGGACAATTCCGGCATCGACGGCGGCGCCGAGGGCCTGCGGAATTTCCAAAGCGCCTTCGACGAAGATCGTTTCGAAGGTCGCGCCGCGGGCTGCAAGTTCGGCGGTGGCGCCGGCCATCAGGTGTTCGGCGACGTCGGCGTAGTACGGCGCGGCGATGATCAGCACGTGCGCTGCGACCGGGGCATCATCGGCCGAAGCCGCGCGTGCCTCGCTTGGGGTGCGTTCGATCATGTCCCAGGCCTCACCCAATCCTGCGCGTTTCGACGATGCGCAGGCCGAAGGCTTCGAGCCCGACATAGTTCTGTGTCGGCGAATTCGTCAACAGGATCATGTCGCGGACGCCGAGATCGACGAGGATCTGCGAGCCGACACCGATCTCGACCTGGCGCTTCTTGCGCTGGTCGTCGCTCATGGCGTCCTTGCCGGAGGTGCGGTTCGTGATCCATTCGGAGACGGCATGCGGGCGGACATCGCGGATCAGGACGACGACGCCGCGGCCCTCCTCGCCAATCAAGCGCATCGACTGCTCGACGACGCGGCACGGCTCGACAGCTCCCGCTCCGGCAAGGTCGACCAGCGGGTTGATCGCATGCACGCGCACGAGCACCGGTCCCGGCTGTGAGAGATCGCCCTTGACGAAGGCGATGTGTTCGGACGGTTCGACGGTGGTTTCGTAAACGTGCAGGCGGAACTCGCCGCCATAGACGCTCATCACCGCACTATCGGAAATCTGGCGAACAATCCGGTCGTGACGCAGGCGGTAGGCGATCAGATCCTCGATGGTGCCGATCTTCAGGCCGTGCTCCCGGGCAAAGATCCGCAAATCCGGCAGCCGCGCCATGGTGCCGTCGTCTTTCATGATCTCGCAGATGACGGAGGCCGGATTGAGCCCGGCAAGCCGGGCGAGGTCGACGGAGGCTTCGGTGTGGCCGGCGCGGATCAGGACGCCGCCGTCGCGGGCGATCAGCGGGAAGACGTGGCCGGGCGAAACGATGGATTCGGCGGCCTTGGTGGGATCGATGGCGGTCGAAATCGTGAGGGCGCGGTCGCGCGCGGAGATGCCAGTCGAGATGCCTTCGCGGGCTTCGATCGACTGCGTGAACGCCGTGCGGTTGCGCGACTGGTTGGAGCGGACCATCTCGCTCAGGCCCAGTTCTCCCGCCCGCTCGCGCGTGATCGCCAGGCAGATCAGCCCGCGCCCGTAGCGGGCCATGAAGTTCACGGCGTCCGGCGTCGCCATCTGGGCGGGGACGATAAGATCGCCTTCGTTCTCGCGATCCTCGGCATCGACGAGGACGACCATGCGACCGTTGCGCACTTCCTCGACCAGCTCGGCGGTGGTGGCGAGCGGCATGGACAGCACAGCGGCGGCGGCGTCGTTCACTGGCGAAACTCCATCAGGCGCGCCACATAGCGCGCAAACAGGTCAACTTCGAGATTGACCTCATCGCCGACCCTTTTCTCACCCCAGGTCGTCGCCTGCAAGGAATGCGGGATCAGATTTACTCCAAAGCGGCTGGAACTGACCTCATTGACGGTCAGCGACGTGCCGTCAAGTGCGAGAGAACCCTTCGGCGCGATATAGTGCGAAAGGTGTTCTGGCGCCTCGAATGAAAAGCGGAAGCTGTCGCCATCCTGACGGATATCGACGATCTTCGCCAGCCCGTCGACATGACCCGAGACGACATGACCGCCCATTTCCGCTCCGAGCCTCAAGGAGCGCTCCAGGTTGACGCGGCGGCCGGGCTGCCAATCCTTCAGCGTCGTCTTGGAGCGCGTTTCGTTGGAAACGTCGACGCCGAAGACGGCGCCGTCGCCTTGCGGCGTGACCGTGGTGACGGTGAGGCAAACCCCATCGCAGCATATGGAGGCACCGATGTCGATCGATGCGGCGGGATAAGCGCATCGAATCGCGAAATGGCCGCCATCGCGCGAGGCGATCCTGCCGATGTCGGTGATGATGCCGGTAAACATCTGTCTCTCCTCAATTCTTCAGGCCTCAATTCTTCAGGCCTCAATTCTTCGGGCCTCAATTCTTCGGGCCTGTGTGCTTCACGGCAGCGGCCGGTCGTGGCGAAAGGTCATCATGTCGTCGGGGCCGAGCCGGCGACGGTCAACAGGCTGGAGCGTCAGGCCGGGCAGTAGACGCCCAAGGAAAGGCGGAATAGTCAAATGCCCCCGGCCCAACGGTTCGCCAGCGGCGCCAGCGCGAAACAGGCGAACTTCGTCGGCGAGGCCGGCTTCGGCGAAGCTGCGCCACAGCGCCGGGCCGCCTTCCACCAAGAGCCGCGTGATGCCCTCGCCGACGAGGGCCTCGCAGACGGAGGGCAGCCACGGACGCCCGCCGACATCGCCAACCTGCAGCACCCGGCAACCGGCGCGCCGCAAGGCCTCGGCGCGGTCCTGGCCCGCCGCCAGCGTTGGCGCGGCGGCCATGATCCATAGGGGCGCCCGCGCGGCGGTCGCCGCCATCCGGATCGAGGGCGCGGGGAGCTGTCCACCGGCAAGCACGACGCGTATCGGCGAACGACCGGCGAGGCCCGGCAGCCGGCACCTCAGGTCCGGGTCATCGTCGCGCAGCGTGCCGCCGCCGATGAGGATCGCATCGGTGCGTGCGCGCAGCATGTGGCCATGGGCACGGGCGACATCACCTGTGACGAACACCGGCTTGCCGGCGCCGCCGCGCGGCACCGCACCATCGGATCCGACCGCCAACTTCAGCTGGATGAAGGGCCGGCGCTCGGTGACCCGAACGATATGACCGCGTGTCAGCCAGCGGGCTTCCTCGTGCAGGAGGCCTCGGCTCACTGCGACGCCGGCCTGGCGCAGGCGGGCAAGGCCGCGCCCGGCAACGCGGGGATCGGGGTCTTCCTGGGCGACGACGACGCGCGATATACCGGCAGTCAGTACGGCGTCAACGCAGGGCGGTGTGCGCCCGACATGCGAGCAGGGCTCAAGGGTGACGTACATCGTCTTGCCGCGGGCGCGGGCTCCCGCCAATGCGGTCGCCAGCGGTTCGGCATGGGGGCGGCCGCCGGGGGCGGTGGTCCCGACGGATATGACCTCGCCCGATTTCTCGTCGGCGATCACTGCCCCGACGGAAGGATTGGGTGCCGTCGTGCCGAGGCCGAGGCGTGCAGCGCGCAGGGCGAGTTCCATCATGTGCCTGTCGAAAGACGACACCCGGGGGGCGGTATGGTCGGCGGCTGACAAGGCTCAATGCGTCTCGCCGGAGGACTTGGCGCGCGGCAACCTTGCCGCAACCGCCTTTGCCTCCGGTCTGCCCGGTTCGCTATCAGCCCTGTCGCCGCCCTTGAGCGGTTTGCCTGCATCTGGAATCGTATCGCGGGCGATCTCGCCGAGCACGCTTTCGAAATCGGCGACTTCGCGGAAGTCGCGATAGACGGAGGCAAAGCGGACGTAGGCGACCGGATCGAGCCCGCGCAGCGCATCGATGACGAGTTCGCCGATGACGGATGAAGCGATCTCGCTTTCGCCGGAGGCTTCGAGCTGGCGGACGATGCCGGAGACCATGCGCTCGACCCGGTCGGCATCGATCGGGCGCTTGCGCAATGCGACGTTGACGGAATTCACTAACTTGTCGCGGTCGAAGGCGACTTTGCGGCCGGAGCGCTTGAGGACCATGAGTTCGCGCAGCTGCACGCGCTCGAATGTCGTGAAGCGGCCGGCGCAATCGGGACACACGCGGCGGCGGCGGATCGACGAGTTCTCCTCGGTCGGCCGGCTGTCCTTCACCTGGGTATCCTCGCAGCCGCAAAATGGGCAACGCATGCCGGTTCTCCGGAGTGGCAAACGAAAAGGCCCCGCCCTGGTCGATCCGATCGACGGCGGGCGGGGCCACGATATAAGCCGTGCTCAGTCGGTTGGCAAAGGGGTATCCCGCAGTCCGGCGGCTTTATCGTGCGCCGCACGGGCTAAATCCCCGCTGCAATTCCCGAAGACGATCAGGAATAGATCGGGAAGCGCTTGCAAAGCGCGATTGCCTTCTCTCTCGCGGCAGCCTCGACGGCTGCGTTGCCGTCGGCACCATTGGCGGCGAGCCCATCGAGAACTTCGGAAATCAGTCGGCCGATTTCCTGGAATTCGACGACGCCGAAACCGCGCGTCGTGCCGGCCGGCGCGCCGAGGCGGATGCCGGAGGTGACCATCGGCTTTTCGGGGTCGAAGGGGATGCCGTTCTTGTTGCAGGTCATGTGCGCCCGTTCCAGCGCTTTTTCCGCGATGTTGCCTGTGATCTTCTTGGGCCGAAGGTCGACGAGGATGAGGTGGGAATCGGTGCCACCGGAGACGAGGTTGAAGCCGTTGCCGACGAGCACCTCGCCCATGGCCTTGGCGTTGTCCATGACGCTCTTGATGTAGACCTTGAAATCAGGACGCAGGGCTTCGCCGAAGGCAACCGCCTTGCCCGCGATCACGTGCATCAGCGGACCGCCCTGGATGCCGGGGAAGATCGCCGAGTTGATCTTCTTGGCCAGATCGGCGTCGTTGGTGAGGATCATGCCGCCGCGCGGGCCGCGCAGCGTCTTGTGGGTCGTCGTCGTGACGACGTGGGCGTGCGGGAAGGGCGATGGGTACATGCCGGCTGCGACGAGGCCGGCGAAATGGGCCATGTCGACGAGGAAATAGGCGCCGACTTCATCGGCGATCTGGCGGAAGGCGGCAAAGTCGATCTTGCGCGGGTAGGCCGAGCCGCCGGCGATGATCAGCTTGACGTTGTTTTCCTTGGCGAGGCGGCGGACCTCTTCCATGTCGATCAGGTGGGTTTCGCGGTCGACGCCGTAGTGGAACGGCTGAAACCACTTGCCAGACTGGTTGACCGGGGCGCCGTGTGTCAGGTGGCCGCCGGCTGCGAGCGACAGGCCGAGAATGGCGTCGCCCGGCTTCAGGAGCGCGTTGAAGACGCCCTGGTTTGCCTGGCTGCCCGAATTCGGCTGAACGTTGGCGAATTCGCAGCCGAACAGTTTCTTGGCGCGTTCGATCGCCAGTTCCTCGGCGATGTCGACGAACTGGCAACCGCCGTAGTAACGCCGGCCGGGATAGCCTTCGGCGTACTTGTTGGTGAGCACCGATCCGGCAGCTTCGAGGACGGCTCGCGAAACGATGTTTTCGGAGGCGATAAGTTCGATTTCATGCTGCTGGCGGTCGAATTCCTTGGCAATCGCCGAAGAAACTTCCGGATCGCTCTCGGCCAGCGTTGCAGAGAAAAAGGCATTGGTTGCGGCGCTGGATGCGTCCGTTGCTGTCGACATCGGGATTTCCTCGTGTTCTGGCGGTGTTGTGTTTGACCGGCGGGACCGCCGGGGCTCATTGAAAGACGCCGGACGGCGCAGGAACTAAAGTTCGTACCTACCATCGTCTCATCCTAACGGACAAGACAACGCGGTGAAACTACGCATGTGAGCGGGCGCTAGACCAGTGAAAGTGCGGCTGCATGGCCAATGGGTAGGTCGTCGACTACCCAGACAGGCGAGACGGAATTGGCCCGCCGACCGCCGCGGCGATTTCCACCCCTGTCCGACAGCCCGAAGGGAGATGATTATTCCGCGGCCAGCTTGACGTAGTGGCCTTTGGCGACGGGGCAGCGCTGCCAGAGTGCGCCGAGCGAGGCGACGAGATGGTCCATCAGGGCGTCCGTGTGCATCGGTCCCGGCGTCAGGCGGATCCGCTCGGTGCCGCGCGGCACGGTCGGATAATTGATCGGCTGCACATAGATGCCATAGTGATCGAGCAGCGCGTCGGTCACCGCCTTGCAGTGGACCGGATCGCCGACCATCACCGGCACGATGTGGCTGGGGTTTTCCATGACCGGCAGGCCGGCCTCGGCAAGGCGCGCCTTCAACGTCGCGGCGCGCTCCTGATGGCG
>JAHJQI010000041.1 GCA_018819265.1 Alphaproteobacteria bacterium | reverse complement strand
TCTTTAAACTTCCTGCCACCGCGCCGAGAGAGCTAGACCATTGGCAGCTGCTCACGTTCTAGACTTCCCCCGAAAAAGTGGAGGGCTTTTCTGATAGATTGATGAGATCAGGGGAGCGACATGACCAAGAAGAATGGCAAGCAGCCGGTTTTTGATGAAGCCTTCAGGCGTGAGGCCGTGCGGATTCTCGCGACCGGGGGACGAACGGTTCGCCAGGTGGCGGACGACCTTGGCATCGGGATTTCGACACTGAACAAATGGAAATCCCGGCTTGAGGAAGCCGAGCTTATGGCCGGCCCGCACGACGACGTGATGAAGGAGCTGGCGCGACTGCGGCGCGAGAACGAGTTGCTTCGGGCGGAACGGGACCTGCTAAAAAAAGCGACCGCCTTCTTTGCCAAGGAGACAAATCGATGAGCTTCGCGCTGATTGATGCAAAGAAGGCCGATGTTCCTGTCGCCACCGCGTGCGTGGTGCTGGGCGTCAGTGAAAGCGGCTATTACGCTTGGAAGAACCGGACAGCGAGCCCGCGTCAACGTCACGACATGGTCCTTCTGGCGCATATACGAGCCGAGTTCTCAACCTCGAACGAAACCTACGGCAGTCCGCGCATGCACTTCGAGCTACGAGAAAACGGCTTGACGATTGGCCGCCACCGGGTCGCCCGCTTGATGAGCGAAAACGGCATGAAAGCCCGGCAAAAGACGCGTTTCAAGAAGACGACGGATAGCGATCACGGTGGCCCTGTGGCGCCGAACATTCTCGATCAGGACTTTGCAACTGATGCGCCCAACAAAAAATGGGGCGTCGATATCTCATATGTGTGGACCACTGAGGGCTGGCTGTATCTGGCCATCGTCGTTGACTTGTTCTCACGCAAGATTGTCGGCTGGGCCATGAGCGACCGGATGAAACGAGGCTTGGCAATGGCGGCGCTGCAACGTGCGATTACGTTGCGCAGACCGCCGCCCGGATTGATCCATCACTCCGACCGCGGCAGCCAATACTGTTGTGACGACTACCGCCGTCTCGTTGATGGCTCCGGCTTCATCGCGTCGATGAGCGGACGCGGCAACTGCTACGACAACGCCATGGTCGAGACCGTGTTCAAGACCATAAAATCTGAGTGCGTCTGGCGCACTGCGTTCGGCTCACGCGTTGAGGCCAGCAATGCCATTGGCCTTTACATCGAAGGCTTCTATAACCCGCAGCGGCGGCATTCGAGCCTTGGCTACAAAAGTCCCGCAGCATTCGAAACAGCCTTCAAGGCCAACGACCGGACGGAGAAAATGGCTCTCCACTAAATCCGGGGAGGTCCAACATGGCGCTCGCTTTCAGTAATCGCGCGGGAGATGACCGGCACGCACTGGTCCGGGCCGCGGTTCTTAGGTCTGACCGGCACCACGACCAAACCGGTCGCCGTGGCGGACACCGAAGGCGACGATCATGACTAGGATAGCGTGAGGTCCGCCGCCCCAACGGCGCGTCGGTCATTCGCTGCGCCATCTACACCCGCAAGTCTTCAGAGGAGGGGCTCGAGCAGGAGTTCAACTCTCTGGATGCGCAACGCGAGTCTTGCGAGGCCTACATCCGAAGCCAGAAAAGCGTTGGCTGGGTTGCGCTGCCCGAGATGTACGACGATGGCGGGATCTCGGGCGGCACGATGGAGCGGCCGGCGTTACAGCATCTGTTGACCGACATCGCCGCCGGCCGGATCGACACGGTCGTCGTCTACAAGGTCGATCGTTTGACGCGCTCGCTCAGCGATTTTGCGAAGATCGTCGACGCGTTCGATGCCAAGGGTGTGTCATTCGTTTCCGTGACACAGCAATTCAATACGACCACGTCGATGGGGCGGCTGACGCTTAACATGCTGCTGTCATTCGCTCAATTCGAGCGAGAGGTCACCGGCGAAAGGATCCGCGACAAGATCGCAGCCTCGAAACAGAAGGGCATGTGGATGGGTGGCAACCCACCGCTCGGCTATGACGTCGCCGATCGCAAACTGGTCGTGAATGCCACTGAGGCGGAAACCGTCCGTCACATCTTCTGCCGCTATGTCGCCCTCAAGTCGGTTCTCGCCTTGCAGCACGAGTTGGCAGGCGATGGCATCGTGAGCAAGGCCCGACTTGACCGTCACGGCCGGCAGAGGGGTAGCAAGCCGATCGCGCGCGGTGCGCTTTATCTGATGCTGCAGAACCGGATTTATCGCGGCGAAATCGTCCACAAGGACGCGAGCTATCCCGGACTGCACGACGCGATCATTGACGAGGCGTTGTGGGACGAGGTGCAGGCCGCCCTCGCGGAGAACCGTGTCGAGCGGACAACGCGATCCAAGGCGGTTGACCCGAGCTTGCTGGCCGGTCTCGTCTACGACGACAGCGGCGAACGCATGTCGCCGACGCACGCCAACAAAAAGGGAACGAGGTATCGCTATTACGTCAGCCAGTCGCTGATCAAGCGCGGCCGGCCGCAGGCGTCCGAAGCGGCGTGCCGTGTCCCGGC
>JAHJQI010000040.1 GCA_018819265.1 Alphaproteobacteria bacterium | reverse complement strand
GCACATCAACCACCAACGCGTTGCATAGCGAGTTCATCCCGACGGCTCATGCGAGCTGGACGATGCCGCATGCCTCGCCAATTACGCTGCCACCGGCCAACCCCGATGCATGATCCGGGTTAGCACCCCGCACTCGATGCCGTGGCTCCGGCCCAGCCTCTCCTCAAAAAGGAGAGAGACAAATATTGGCCTACCTGAGAATGAGGGGGCCTGAGAATGAGGGGGGAGCCTGACCGGGGGATCGCTTTCGGTCAGGCTCCTGGCGCGTATCGGGTGGGAGCCGCACGCGTTTCATCGAAGTCCGTTCGCTTTGCAAGCGCTTATTCAAAAGTCATCGAAGGTCTCGACACGTCAGGCTTATTGCGCCCGCCGGGTTCGTGTGAAGTGGATCATGCGCGAACTTGCAATCTTGCCATCTCGTTCGTTCCCGGAGCGCTGGCAGGCGGAAAGACGTCAGGCGAAAATGGACAAGCCGTCAGGATAGTTCAATCGGATTCTCGGTACCCCGGCGTACGCTAAGCCGAATAAAATTTGGTCAGCATTCTGACCAGAAGAGCGCTCCTTCGAGATGTGTGCGATACGTCGATTTGCGATAGAGCGATATACATTCCCCCGACTTCCCATCAATTACGAGAAGTGCGCAGTAACGTACTGAAAGTTTAATTTTTATGTGTGCGGAACTAGGCCAGCCGATGCCTGTTTACCGGGGTACCGGGGCCGGTCTTCCTAGCGGCGGACAGGGTCCGGTCGCTGCGGCGCTCGCGCAGTCCGCATGCGTTTCTAGAAAGCCCCACTGAGGAGTAGAAAAAGATGAAAAGCAGAATTCTCACCGGAGCGCTCGCAAGCGTTTCGTCGGTTGCAGCACTGTCGGCGTTCATGTCTGTCGCATTGCCGCCCAGCGCTGAAGCAAGAGGCGCACGCGTGTCAGTCGATCTCCATCTGCGCGCCGGCCCCGCGAGCCGATTTCCCGTCGTAACGACTATTCCCGAAGGACAAACGATTGAGATTTATGGCTGCGTCGACGGATACGCGTGGTGCGACGTCTCCTACAGCGATCGTCGTGGATGGGTTTATGCCGACTATCTGCAGGCTCGCTACAACGACAGGTACGTTCCCGTCGTCGAGTACCGCAGCGAAATCGATCTTCCGATCGTTACGTTCGTAATCGGGGACTACTGGGATAATTACTATAATAACGAACCTTGGTACGATAATCGCAGCCGGTGGATCACAATTTGGCGCGACGATGATGATTACTGGCGCTACTCGCGGCGCGGTGGCGATCGCGATCGCGATTGGGACAGGGACCGGGACCGCGACCGCCGTGACGCACGCCGCGACCGCGACCGCCGTGACGCACGCCGCGACCGCGACGATCGTGAAGCGCGCCGTGACCGCGACGATGATCGGGACGCACGCCGCGACCGGGATGGCCGCGACCGCGACGATCGTGAAGCGCGCCGTGACCGCGACGATGATCGGGACGCACGCCGCGACCGGGACAACCGCGAAGCGCGCCGCGACCGCGACGATGATCGGGACGATCGTCATGCGCGACGCAACCGGGACGATGATCGGGACGATCGTCAAGCGCGACGCAACCGCGGCGATGAAGATGACCAACGTTCCCGTGGCGGCAACCGGCAGTCCAACCGCGGTGCCGACAGCGATCGAGGCGACAACGAGGGCGCAGATCGACAGGGGCCGTCGAGGTCGTCTGGTCCGCGCGGCTCGGCAGCTTCATCGGCGACCGGATCATCCGATGGTCAGCAAGGCAGTGACGGCGGTTCACCGGGTGCTGGAGCTAACGTAGGCGGCCCGGGTTCCGGCAGGAGTTCGCCGGGCGCTGGCGGCGGTGAACCGACTGGCGCGCGTAGCGGCGGCCCCGGTGGTGGTGGCCCCGGTGGTGGTGGTGGCGGCCCCGGCCGCGGTGGTGGCCAATAACTAACTGCTAATGTAACGAACGAAACGCCCGGCCTGCACCACAGGCCGGGCGTCGCTATGACGTGAAGAGCTGGTCCGCCGTAGCCTGAGACTGCTGGACTTATAAGTGTGCTTGGCAGGGAAAATCGTCTTCATCCGTTTTGCTCTCGACGGAAGGTCCAAGTCGATCAACGCGATGGCCATGCCCGACGCAATCAGCTTGGACCCTACCAGAATCCGCTGGCTCGGCCTCTGCGCGTTCTAGCTTTCCACGACCGGCCTGCCGAGCAAGCCACCGATCGTCGAAGCTGCGAGCGCCAGGATCAGGGCCAAGGTTGCCCAACCTGCGGTCGCCGCAATTGTGTCGAGCGAGGTGTCCACGGCCTCAGCGACTTCATGTTGCGCTACCTGATACGCTTCGTTGACTTCCGATACGGCGTTCTGGTAGCGCTGCTGCCAACGTGTCAGCAGCTTCTCGATGTCGTTCTCTGAAAGCCCGGTTTCGTTCTTCAATAGGGTTCGGACCTCAGCCAGGTCTTCTTTCGTCCAGATGCCGTTTTGACCGAAGAGACGGTCCAGCAACTGCTGTAGGTCAGAGCCTGCGTTGGACGGGCTTGCAATGATCCGGTCGATCGTCTGCTCCACCGCCTTCGCCGTTTCGCGTTGCTGGCTGCGACTGACCACGCTGCGGTACGCAGAGCGTGCTTCCGACGCGGTCTCTTCCACGGCTTGCGTCCCCTGCTTCGCCAGATCCGACAATTGGTGCTGCGCATCGTTTACGAGAGTCTGGAGGTTGTCGACTGCCTCCTCATAGCGCTGTTGCCAGCGATCGAGAATAATATCGGCACGCCTCGGTTCCAATCCGAGCCGATCGATCAGAATTCTTCTGGCCGTGCGCCGGTCTTCGGCGCCAAGCACGCCATCGTTACCCAGCAACACCTCGAACAGTTCCCGCATATCGCGTCCGGCATCGCCAGGCGACTCGATCAAGTCGGAGAAAGTTGCTTGGACTGCCTGCGTCGCCTGTTGGCGTTCTTCCTTGCTGACCAACTCGCGGAAGATTCCGCTGGCTTCGTCACGGATACTGTTCGCGACCTGGTAAAGCAGATAACTGGATAGCGCGAAATCCCACTGTGCATCGCTGCTACCGGGTCGGCGGATCGGTTGCCGAGGCGTATTTTCCGCAGCGACATTCCCAGTCCCGGAGCTTCCCTCACCGATAGCGTTCTGAAGTGCCCGCAACTGCGGCTGTCGCACCGTAACCATGATGTTTCGGCGGTCCGGTCCCGACATCAGGCCCGACAAGGCGCCAGCGGCGCCAGTCACAGCCGAGCCGATGGCGGATGCCGCCAAATATGAAATGAAGAGCAGCGTTATGGATCCGACAGTCAGGCCGTGTATCGCACCCGTTATGTCTTTTGGCCAGCCCGCCAGCCGCCCGGCGATAAGACCGCCGACGAAAAAAGCGGCAATGGCACTTACCAGCCACCAAATCCCAACACCCGTGGGCACTCCCGATACAGGATTGGCTTCCTCGGCCGGGTCGATGACACCGATTCCTGCCGCCAATCCGATCATCCCCAAGACCAGATAGATGGCCAATGCACATATGGCTCCCGCAAAAATCGCGCCCCAAGATGCGCGCGCCGCGCCCCCGCCGATTGCCGTGACATTCTCCTCGATCAGGATGTTGGTTTCGCCTACGGTCCCTTTGTCATTTACAGCCATGTCAAATCTTCCTTGATGCAGTAACTTCCTCGATGGGTCCTCGACTTCGTACGTCGCCTTTTCAAGGTTTATGGGCTACAGATTTGCCGAGCGACGTTCGCGCTATCGAAAGCGTTGATTTGGATATCTCGTCAGAACCATAAATGTTCCAACATTTTCCAGGAATTGGCAGCCGACTTCGCGAACCAACCGGGTATTCGTCGCGGCACCCGAAGATCGGTCCCTCAACGACCCAGACGAAACGGCGCAATGCGACCTCAGCGAATTAAGGGCACCGCTTTCTGCGTTCGGTATCGTTCAGAATGAACGACCGGCTGATCTAGATCGTTTCCGCTTTGGGCGGAAACAATCTGAAAGGCGCTAAATCACCGCGGTCGCACCCCTGTGAGAAAGGCGGGCTAGCCTTCAATCCTCAACCCTGCAGGCGGTCGCGCGTCTGCTGGCGATTTATCAGTCCTGAACCGCTGGAAGCTCGCGTGCCGCAACAGTCCCTCGTCGGTCAAGTCGCGGTAGAGCACTTCGGCAACGACAACGGGCTCCACCCACACGACATCGCGCCGCTGCGACGCCTTCAGTTTTCCCGACAAGGCTCCATGACTGCGCCTGATGGACTGCAAGCCATCCCAGATTGCTGCGGCCTCCTTCACTGTAAAACCGGTACCGACACGTCCCACATACACGAGCCGCTCCCCCTGCGGGTAACCCAGCACGAGCGATCCCACTGTTGCCGCCGCCGACTTGCCCGGGACATAACCGGCAACGACGAAAAATCCGGACCGTGCGCATTTCGACTTGACCCAATCGCCATGCCTACCTGACCGGTAGGTTCTATCGAGGCGCTTGGAGACGATTCCTTCAAGACCGATCTCGCAAGCCCTGGCAAGGACGTCGTCGCCCGGCCCCTCGAGCCTGACGCTCGCCTGAATACGAGAGCGCCTATCGGTTCTGCCCAGCACGTCTGCAAGCTCGGCCAGCCGCTCGGCCAGAGGCTTCTGGCGAAGATCGATTCCATCGCGGTAAAGAATGTCGAAAACCACCAATGTCATCGCAGATTTTCTTTTCGACCCTGGTTTCAGCGCCGCCTGCAATGCTGAGAAAGTCGTCCGGCCATCTTGATCCGTAGCCAGCACCTCGCCGTCGAGTATGGCTGAGGTTATCGGCAATCTGGCGAGATCGGCTGCCAGGCTGGCGAACCTCTCTGTCCAGTCGTGGCCGCCGCGCGTCAAGATCCGAACGTCGCAACACCCATCCTGTTTTACAATGTGAGCCTGCACCCGGTAGCCATCGAACTTAATTTCATGCACCCACTGCGGCCCGTCAGGCGGCGATCCCAGTCGCGCGAGACAAGGCTGCACGAAATCAAGTTTACGACGTCGCTTCTCGGCGTCCTTCACCAATCTCATGAATCCTCGAGAAGCTTTCCGATCGCGACATCGAGCGGCCGCCGGCAGTTTGCATAGTCAGCCCAGGCATTCGATTTATCGAGTAGACTGAGCGCCGTCTTGATCGTGAACCGCGACGGGTCGAGACCCTTGCGCACTTGGCTCCAGTTGAGCGGCATGGACACGAGCGCTCCCGGCCGCGCACGCGGCGAAAGTGGCGAGACCGCCGTAGCCTTGCGATCGTTACGCAGGTAATCGATGAATATCCGCCCCTTTCGGCGACGCTTCGACATGCTGATAAGGTAACGATCAGGTTCTGCATCGGCCATCTGGGCCGCTAGCGTCTGGCTGAAGAGCTTCGCCTGCTCGAAACCGACTCCCCCCTCGATGGTGAGTGGTGTAACGACGTGAAGACCCTTTCCGCCTGTTGTCTTGCAGAACGCGACGAGGCCCAATTCCTCGAGCCGGTCGCGTAATCTGCGCGACGCGTCGAGCACCATATTGAAATCCACATCCCCATCTGGATCGAGGTCGAAGACGAGGCGACCGGCGATATCGAGGCTGAAGGGTGCGCAGTTCCACGGGTGGAACTCGATCGTAGAATACTGAGCGAGATCGACGAGCGTTTGCGCGTCATCGACCTGCAGATAAGCTTGCTTGTCGTCCGAGACGGTGATCTGCGTCAGTCGATCGAGCAGTCCGGCGCCTGCGTGACGCTGGAAGAACATGTCCCTATCGATCCCCTCCGGTGCGCGCAGGAGCGAGCACGGCCGGCCGGCAAGATGTTCCATCATCCACGGCGCGGCGGCGAGGAGGTAGTTGGCGAGATCGGTCTTCGAGTACCCGCAATCGGGCCACAACACCCTTTCAGGATGTGTCATCTTCGGCAATTCGATCTGCTTTTGTTGTTGCCCCACACGCTTTGAGCGTTGTGTGTCTGCCGATGACCACTGGGCGGATGCGGCAACTTTCGGACCGGTGGTCAGGAAGGTCGTCGGCAGGGGCTCCTTTCCTTTGGCGATTCCCAGCAATGTCCGTCCCGAGGCAACCGACTTATCCTGTTTCAAGACGGTATCGCGACCCGGCGTCGCCCATGGATCCTTGTGCTTGATCAACAACCAGTTGTGTTTCGTATCTCCGGACTTCGGTTTCATGCGCACCAGGACCCAGCTGCCGTGAAGCTTGGTGCCGGCGAGAATGAATTTCAGCTCACCGACGTCAAGCGACTTCGCAACAGGGTCGTCTGTCTGCGGCGCCCAGAAGCCGCGGTCCCAGATCATCACGGTACCGCCGCCGTATTCGCCTTTCGGGATGGTTCCCTCAAAATCGCCGTAGGCGAGTGGATGCTCCTCCACTTCGACCGCCAGTCGCTTCTCGCCTGGATCGAGCGAGGGACCTCGTGTCACAGCCCACGATCGGAAGACGCCGTCAACCTCGAGACGCAAATCGTAATGCAATCGAGAGGCGTCGTGCTTGTGGACGACAAACCGCCGGTGCTCAGAGGCAAGAACGTCCGTGCTATCGAGACCGCTTGGCTCCGGTGACCGATCGAAGTCCCGCTTGGTTCGGTATCGCTTCAGCCCGATCGTCTCTTCACCTGCCATGAAACCACCTGGCTTCTGGAAGAACGACAGCCACTACGCCAAGACTTCCACCACAAGCTCATGCCTTCTTTTTCGACCGGCCCGATGATGACGAAGGTCCTTTCGTCTGCTTTACAGATGACGCCTTCGGCGACCGGCCAGTCTTCGCGGGCGACTGTTGGACGCTCTTCTTCAATGCCTCCATCAGATCGATAACGTTGGCGCCCGATGGACGGCCTTCTTCCTCCGGCGCCACAACCTTTTTGCCCTTCATTTTCATTTGGACGAGAGATTTCAGCGCGTCCTGGTATCGGTCAGTGAAGGCTTCAGGTTTGAACGGTGCGGATTTCTGTTCGATGAGCTGCACGGCGAGATCGATCATTGCCTTTTGCGGCTTTTCGCGAGGCACTTCCTCGAAAAAATCCTTCGGCTCTCGCAATTCATCCGCGTAGCGAAGCATCTCCATGATGAGGCCGTCCTCAACCGGTGCAATCGCGACGAGCCACTCTCGCCCACCAATCGTGACCTGTGCGAGGCCGACCTTTCCGGTTTTGCGCAAGGAATCACGGATAACGACAAAACCCTCGCCGGCCAGAGGATCGGCCGGCGCAACAAAGTACGGTCGCTCGAAATAACGGTAATCCAACTCGGCTGCGTCGACGAACTGCACCAGATCGATCGTCTTCTTGCTTTCGAGCTTCAGGGCATCGATCTCCTCGGGCTCGATCGTTACATAGGTGTCGGTATCGACCTCATATCCCTTGACGATATCTGAGTTCTCAATCTCGCCGACGCCCTGAACGACCTTCTGGTAGTGAACGCGGCGGCCGGTGGGCTTGTGGATCTGGCGGAAGCTGATGTCACTTTTGCTTTCGACGGCGTTGTAGACCTCGACAGCAATGGTGACGAGACTGAGACGCAAATAGCCTTTCCAATAGGCGCGGTGTCTTTTCGCCATGACTCAAACTCGACAGACGGAAAAGTATTGAAACGTCAGTTCAGCCAGCGCCGTTGACGTAGCGCCGGCTCAGAATCTGACGTCGACATAGGGCAAGTCTATGATCTCGTGTAGCTTGTGTATCTGACGTTTGATTGAGAGCCGAGCCGCTCGTCCGTATCAAACGTTAGATGCGCTACACTAGCATCAGCAGGAGACCCCCCGGCTCTGCCGGGGAGGCAGTAACAGTTTGACGTCTCCGGCGGTCCATCGACGCAATTCCAACCGTTTGCAACCACGCATGCGGAAGGAACTGAGCCGATGGACGAACTCAAGAGTCTAAGCCACACCAAATGGGACTGCAAATATCACGTCGTTTTCATCCCGAAATGCAGACG
>JAHJQI010000039.1 GCA_018819265.1 Alphaproteobacteria bacterium | reverse complement strand
GTAATTCAGACCCGACACAAGCTTGCGCAGTGTCGGTAATTCAGACCCGACACAAGCTTGCGCAGTGTCGGTAATTCAGACCCGACACAAGCTTGCGCAGTGTCGGTAATTCAGACCCGACACAAGCTTGCGCAGTGTCGGCAGATTGAGTGCTAAACAGCGAAACGAAGAAAGAACGACCATGCCCGCTCCGCAGCGAATTTCGTTCCCCGGCGCCAACGGCCACGAACTCGCCGCCCGCCTCGATCTGCCGGAAGGCGCGCCGCGCGCCTACGCCCTTTTCGCGCATTGCTTCACCTGTTCGAAGGATCTCGCCGCCGCCCGGCGCATCGCCCAGGGCCTCGCTGAAGAAGGCATCGGCGTCCTGCGCTTCGACTTCACCGGCCTCGGCCACTCCGACGGCGAATTCGCCAATACCAACTTTTCCTCCAACGTCGCCGATCTCATCTCCGCCGCCGATTACATGCGCGCCAACTTTGCCGCGCCCTCGATCCTCATCGGCCATTCGCTTGGCGGCGCGGCGGTGCTGGCAGCGGCAGGCGACATCGCGGAGGTCAAGGCCGTCGCCACCATCGGCGCCCCCTCCGATGTCGGTCACGTCCTCCACCAGTTCGGGTCCTCGCTCGACGAAGTCGCCGCCGAAGGCGAGGCGCACGTGACGTTGGGGGGGCGACCCTTCACGATCAAGCGCCAGTTCATCGAGGACGCCGGCGGCCACGACCTGGCAGCCCGGATCGGCGCGATGAAAAGGGCCTTGCTGGTTCTGCACAGCCCAACCGACGAAATTGTCGGAATAAAAAACGCTTCGGCGATCTTCACGGCAGCAAAGCACCCCAAGAGCTTCGTTTCCCTCGACAATGCCGACCACCTTCTGACCCGCGCCGAGGACGCCGCCTACGCCGCCCGCGTCATCTCTGCCTGGGCCGCGCGCTTCCTCTCAGCCCAAAACGTCGTCGCCGATCAGGGAGTCGAAAACGTGGTAGTCACCGAGACCGGAGCCGGCAAGTTCCAGAACTCCGTTCGCTCGGGGACGCACGTCATCCTTGCCGACGAGCCCAAGTCCGCCGGCGGCCTCGACTCGGGCCCAAGCCCGTATGATTTCCTCAGTATCGCGTTGGGCGCCTGCACCTCCATGACGCTGCGCATGTACGCCGACCGCAAAAAACTCGGCCTCGGCCGTATTTCCGTCGAGGTGCGTCACGGCAAGGTGGATGCGGCCCACTGCGAGGATTGCGAAGCCGCGGCGGAAGGTCGCGAAGGCCGCATCGACCGCTTCGAACGCATCATTTCTGTGGACGGCGAACTCGATGACGCGCTGCGCGACAAGCTCGTTGAGATCGCTGGGAAATGCCCGGTCCACCGGACCTTGGAAGCCAGCTCTGCAATTGTAACGCGGGTCGCCGGGGGTGTCGCCGACTAGGGCGGACCGGTGCTCGAAGCAGCCATGTGCAGCAGCAACACAGGGCCGGGACGGCCGAACGCGCCCGACAGTTATGCACCATGCGGCATCCGTGCAACTTACGGCCCGTTGATGCATCGCACTGTGCGTGATAGACCCCCATTCCGTGACATGGGAAAGCGCGGTGCTGTTCACCGCCGCTGACCGAAATCACAAAATCTTCCGCGCCGGTCCATTGGCTGTGAATTCGTTTCCGCAGCCCTTTCGGCGCGTTTCCCGACACGCTTAACAAGAGCGATCGACGTGGCAACAGACGACCTCAATTTGTCGAGCATGCCCGGCCGTTATGCCGGAGCCTTGTTCGAATTGGCCGATGGCCGAAAGCAAGCCGCCGATGTGGAGAAGGATCTCTCCGCTTTCCAGGCCCTTCTCGACGAAAGCGAAGATTTACGGCGCCTAGTGGCAAGCCCGGTCTTCACGGCCGAGGACCAGGATCGCGCGCTGAAGACTTTGAGCGACAAGGCGGGCTTGTCCGAGCTGACCTCGAACTTCCTGCGCGTCATCGCCCGCAACCGCCGGCTTTTCGCGCTCCCGCAGATGATTTCCGCCTATAAGAGCCTGGCTGCCAGATCGCGCGACGAAGTCACTGCCGAGGTGACGACCGCCCAGCCGCTCAGCGACGAACAGGCCGCAGAACTCAAGAAGACGCTCACCGCTTCGGTCGGCAAGACCGTGATGCTCGACGCCCGCGTCGATCCCTCGATCCTTGGCGGACTGATCGTCAAGGTCGGCAGCCGCATGGTCGATTCGTCGCTGCGTACGAAACTGACCGCGATCCGCATGGGGCTCAAGGGAGCCGCCTGACGGTTGCGGGGTCCGGGATGGGCCGCTGCGACGAGATACCCGATGTCCGCAAACAAATTTATGCGGCGCACCGGACTGGACGAACCGGACTTGAAATTTCACCGCTCCCCGCGGTGTCGAACAGAAACGCTAAAAGCTTATGAGGTCACGCGATGGAAATCCGCGCCGCAGAGATCTCCTCGATCTTGAAGGAGCAGATTCAGAACTTCGGCAAGGAGGCCGAGGTATCTGAAATAGGGCAGGTGCTTTCCGTCGGTGACGGAATCGCCCGCGTTTACGGCCTCGACCGCGTCCAGGCCGGCGAAATGGTGGAGTTCCAGGACGGCACCAAGGGCATGGCGCTGAACCTGGAAGCCGACAACGTCGGCGTCGTCATCTTCGGCGACGACCGCCACATCATGGAAGGCCAGACGGTCAAGCGCACCGAGGCCATCGTGGAGGTT
>JAHJQI010000038.1 GCA_018819265.1 Alphaproteobacteria bacterium | reverse complement strand
ATCCGCTCGTTTCGAACGTGTTCTCTCGAGCGCCCCCGCCACGAATGAAAACCAGGAAGCGGTGGCCGCGCCAGCGGCAATCGAAAGCCCCCCCCGCGCAGAACCGGCTGCCGCCGCACCCAGCCCCCAGGAGAAGGTTGCCGACACCTCCGCTTCCTCTAGATCAGCGGTTGCTGCTAGCGCCGCCGCTATCGCCGCAGCCGCTTCCGCCCCAAGCACCGCCCGCACCGAGACGGACGCACCCTCCGAACCCGAACCCGAAGCACCCTCCGAACCCGAAGTACGCTTTCCCTCCGCCGGCGGAAGCATGGGTCTGTCAGCCGTCGCCGCGACTGTCGTCACGACGCCCGCCGACGATCTGCGCCGCATCGGCAACATCGACGACAAGACCGCCACGCTACTCAACCAATTCGGATTCACGCGCTTCTCCGATATCGCGGGCTTGACGGCGGCGGATGCCGTCAAGATCCGCAACACTTTCGGCACTCGCGCCGCCCGCGAAGGCTGGATCGAGCAGGCCAGGATCCTCGCCGATGGCAGGGACACCGGCCGCCTGCGCCGCCTCGCCGGCAAAGGCTGGCCGAGCCCCTGGCCCGAGCCGGCAGAAGAACCGCCTGCACCGACCGCTCCCGCAACACCCCAGGCCCCGCCCGTTCCACCGGTCGCATGGCAACCGCCGCCGCCCGGTGCGACATCTGCCAAGCCGGCCGCTGTTGCACCAGTGGCCGCTGCAGTTGCACCAGTGGCCGCCGCTGCTGCTGCCGCCGCTGCCGCTGCTGCCGCTGCTGCCGCTAAGACGGCGGCAGACGAGCCACCCGAAAAGGTCCAGCCACCCGCAAAGGTCCCGCCACCCGCAAGCGTCCCGCCACCCGTAAAGGCCCCGCCACCCGCAGCCGTCGAACCGGCGCCTGCTGCCGCCGACGATCTCAAGCGCATCCAGGGGATCGACGCCGCTGCCGAAACCTTGCTGCAAGGAAAGGGCGTCAAAACCTACGCCCAGATCTCCAAGTGGACACCAGCGCAGGTCGAAGAAGTCGATTCCCTCCTTGCCCAACCCGGTCGCGTCACCCGCCAGAACTGGATCGAGCAGGCAAACATCCTCGCCGCCGGCAAAGACACCGCCTTCACGCAGCGGTCTGCGACGCTTCCAAAGGCAACCCCCGCACCCGGCGGCCTACCTGCGCGTCAGCCATTGTCTTCAACGGCGGACAAGACCGCTGCGACCGCGCCTGGCGTCATGACCGCTGCTTCCGTGCCAGCTGCCAGCCCGCCGGCCAAAGAACAAGCTCCGCGCCTTGGTTCCATCGCCGCCGCCCAAGGCGTCGCGACCGCTCCTCTCAAGGGCGAAGCCGAACCGGCACCGTCAGCCGCAACGCCGCCAGCTGCCAGCGCTACTGGCGCAGAGAAGGCCGCCCCTGCCGCCGCAACGCGCCCGGCGCGTCTTGCCGATGCCATTCGCCAGAATTCGGCTGGCAGCTCGGCATCGGGCGTCTCGGGCATGCGCTCGGTTCGCTCGCAGCTGCTGGCGGGCGAACCCAACCCGTCCGGAAAAATCGAGGATCTCAAGAAGATCCGGGGCATCGGCGTACTGATCGAAAAGAAATTGAACGCCATGGGCATCTACACCTACGAGCAGATTGCCAACTGGTCGGCCGGCGACATCGAGCGTGTTTCGAGCGCCCTTGACTTCAAAGGCCGCATCGAACGCGAAGGCTGGGTGCAGCAGGCACGCATCCTGGGATCGGGCGGCCAGACGGAGTTCTCCAAGCGCCTGACCTGATGCAGGCGCGGTTGGAAACCGAGCGTCGGAGTTGGACCAAGAGACACGACGGAAGCGGCACATCTGGACGGAATTCAGGCTGCCGCGCGGGCGTGCCCCTTCGCTTCCGCACGCTCGAAAAAGCCTGCAATTGCCTCCTGGGATGCCAAGTCCTTCAGCAGCGGCGCGTGGCCCTGGTTCGGCACCGTGAAGCGTTCCAGTCTCGGGTGCCGCTGAGCCATCCGATCGATGGTCGCCTCGCTCAGAAGATCCGTGTTCTGACCTCGGATGACCATGACCGGAACGCGCGTCAGCGCATCGAATTGCGCCCACAGTTCGGGCACCGGCCCGTCGAGAACCGAGAGCGCGTTCTTGAGCTGCGGATCATATCCAGGCGAGGGATGACCCCGTTTCTCATTGAACCACTGACGTGCGACCTCTTCCCACAAGCCGTCGTCAAATCCCGTGAAGGCGCGTTTGTGGACGTCACGCACGACCTCGGTTGCTTCGCGCCAGTCGCGCGGCAATGGCACGCGCCCAACGTAGCTCGCAATCCGCATCAATCCGTCGCGTTCGATCACTGGGCCGATATCGTTGAGCACGACCGAACTGATCGTCGATGGCTGCAGGGCCGCCATGACCATGGTGACGAGGCCGCCGCGCGATGTCCCGACGACTGCAACTTCCTTCAATTCGGCGAAGGTGAGGAAATCGATGACGTCGAGCGCCTCGACCGGCACCGCGTAATTCTTCCAGTTGCGGTCCCAATCGGATTTTCCCCGGCCGCGGTAATCGAGGGTATAGACGGTCCGTCCCTGCGGCCTGCGCGACAGGTATGATGCGAGATCGTGAAAATCCCGGCTGTTGCGCGTCAGGCCGGCAAGACACAGGACCGGTGTCTTGCCCGGGCGCGCTGCCGGGTACTGCCGCGCGTAAAGGCGCAAGCCGTCGCGCACGCGCAAACTCAACTCGTGAAAACCATCCTGTGGCCCCATGCCTCATGCCCTCTGTCGTCGAAGGCACATGGCCCTCGGCCGCGCACCGGCGGCGAATCAATTCTGGTCGATCAGAGTTTACCTGCCGGAACTGACTTGCAGCCCTTTCGATCCGGGAGCAAAGCGTTTTTCCGCCTGCTTTTGCTGTTTTGCCCGCATCAGGTCGTCTTCCAGACGCAGCGGCGCCGGTTCTCCGAGCCGCGCCCGGTACATCTGGATATTGGAAAGTACCTTGGCAACATAATTGCGCGTCTCCCAGAACGGGATCCGCTCGATCCAGTCGACCTCGTCGATCAGCGCGTCGCGTGGATCGCCGATTTCGCGGATCCACTGCCGTGCCCGCCCCGGCCCCGCGTTATAGCCGGCAAGACCCAGAACATAGGATCCGCCGAATTCCCCCATGCGGTCGGCAATGTAGGCCGACGACAGCTTCGTGTTGTAGGATTCGTCTGTCAGCAGTCGGCCGATTTCGCAACGGATCTTGTAGTCGTTGCAGACGTGACGCGCGGTGATCGGCATAACCTGCAGGATGCCGCGCGCACCCGCGCTCGACACGATCGAGGAGTTGAACTCGCTCTCCTGGCGGGCAACCGACAACAGGAACGCCGGCTCTGGCGGCTCGCGCAGCGGCTTGTAGTCGGGAAACGCATGTAGCGGGTAGGCGTAGTAGACGAGGTTCATGCCCCTCGCGACGCCCGTCTTGGCGATGCGAAGCGATTGCTGCGTATCGCCCAGTTCCCGCGTCAGGTGCGCAGCCAGCGCAACTTCGGCTTCCGTTTCGAACACATTTCCAAGATTGGCGAGGAACGGCCGCGTGATGGTCCGTCCCAGGCCCGCCTTGTCGGCAATCACCGCCGCCTTGACGGCGTCGAGTGTCTGGAAACGCTTGATCTGCTCCTCGCTAGGTACCTGCGGCGGCTTGATCTCGATCGGCTGCGGGCCAGGCTTCACGCGCTGGCGCGAAAGGTGCGCATGAAAGGTATCGATCTGCTCTGCGAATGAATCCCGGTAATGCTTCTGCGCCGCCCCGTCGTCTCCCGCCGCCTCATGCGCGCGCCCCAGCCAATAGGCCGACTTTGAGCGGCTGAGCGGCCCATCGGCATACTTGTGCATGACCTTGAAGTGCGACTTGGCCGCATCCATGTCGCCAAGATAGCGCAGCGCCAGCCAACCCGAAAGAAAGGCCTGTTCTTTCGCCGGATTGACGCTCAGCCCCTTGGCCGACCCAACGATCTTGTAGGCGGTCCGGAAATTCTTCGCCTTCATCGAATCGTAGGCTTTCGAGCGTGTCTTGAGCCAGCCGGCGTCGGCCTTCGACGTATCCGCTTCAGCGCGCGCCGCAATATCCTTTTCGTCGATCAGGTCGCCGAGACGGCTCTTCAGATCCGCCTCTTTCGAAGATGCGATTTCGCTTTTGCGCCACGTCTGGCTCGCGAGCTTTCTCGCTTCATCCATCCTGCCCGATTTCGCCAAAGCCAACGCCAGCGCCACCTTCCCGATCGCCGTTTCGGGGGCGATGGATTTGAAGGCCGCGATCGTCACGTCCGGATTGTCGAGCTTGAGGAGCTTTTCTTCCAGGTGCTCGATCAGAAGCCAGCGGTTCGGCCATGCCGGGTTGGCATCGAGGAATGTCCGGTAGGCTTCGATGCTCCCCTCGCCTTTGCGCAGGACGAGCCAGTCGACGAGCTTCACCGAAATCGGATCCTGGAGTTCCGACCGCACGATGAGCGCATCGAGGAACCGGCCCTCGTCGACGGCCTTTTGAGCTTGTCGAAGGCGCTCGGCATCGACCACCGTCAGCGGAGTCTCGCGGACCGGTTTGATGTACTCGTCAAAGGCTGCGTTGTGACGGACTTCGGCCTCCGAGACGACCGCTGGCAAACGCAGAACGCCATCGTTTGCCCGCGCGGCCTTGATGGCTTCGACGTCGCGCTTGGGGTTTTCACTCGGAGCTGGTGGCGCTTTTGCGGCAACCCCTGGCAGCCCGATTACGAGCAATCCCATGGACGCGACCGCCGCGACTGGCGCCAGCAACGCCAGACGGGCCCAGCATGCGCTTCGATGGTCTGTTATCATGCGTATTTGAACCCGTTGAACATCAGAGATTGCTTCGCTTGCAGCCCTTGGCACAACAGAATAATGTCGCCCCAGATTATCGCTGCGCAGGCCCGAGCATCGAACGCCGGCAGCGGAGTTGTAGGGAACGTAACAACGCAACGCGCTGTCAACAAGGTCGCCCACTCAACACAAGCTTGCGCAGTGTTGACCAACCAAACCCACTCAACACAAGCTTGCGCAGTGTTGACCAACCAAACCCGCTCAACACAAGCTTGCGCAGTGTTGACAACTGAACTATGGCGCGGGCAAGGAGCAGCCGGCACCTGCTCGGATGAACAAGCTCCACACGACTTTAGGAAGTGTGGACTAAAACAAGCTCCACACGACTTTAGGAAGTGTGGACAAAAAAAGCCCAGCACGACTTTAGGAAGTGTGGACGGATTAGGCTCCACACGACTTCAGGAAGTGTGGACGGATTGAGGAAGCGACGGAATGTTCAAGGGGTCCTACACAGCGCTGATAACGCCGTTTCGCAATGGCGCGATCGATGAAGACGCCTTCGTGCGCTTCGTCGAATGGCAGCTGAGCGAAGGCACTCACGGGCTCGTTCCCGTTGGCACGACGGGCGAAAGCCCGACGCTGAGTCATGCCGAGCACAAGCGCGTCGTCGAACTGACGATCAAGACGGCTGCCGGCCGCGCGCCCGTCATCGCCGGCGCCGGATCGAATGCCACCTCCGAAGCCGTCGACTTTGCCAAGCACGCCGAGAGTGCCGGCGCCAACGGATTGCTTGTGGTCACGCCCTATTACAACAAGCCGACGCAGGAAGGACTTTACCAGCACTTCAAGGCCGTCAATGACGCCGTCGGCATTCCGATCTTCATCTATAACATCCCCGGCCGCTCGATCGTCGACATGTCGGTTGAAACGATGACGCGCCTCTTTGCGCTCGACAACATCGCCGGCGTCAAGGATGCGACCGCAAATCTCGCCCGCGTTTCCCAGCAACGCGCCGCCATGGGCGAGGACTTCATCCAGCTCTCCGGCGAGGATGCAACCGCGCTGGGCTTCATGGCACACGGCGGCCAGGGCTGCATCTCGGTCACCTCCAACGTGGCGCCGCGCCTGTGTGCCGAATTCCAGAACGCATGCCTGTCCGGCGATTTCGCCAAGGCGCTGAAGTTGCAGGATCGCTTAATGCCCTTGCATGACGTTCTGTTCCTTGAAACAAATCCCTCGCCCGCCAAATATGCATTATGGCGCCTCGGATTGTGCGAGGCCGAAGCAAGGCTCCCTCTGGTTCCGCTGCAGGACACGACCAAGAAGGCCGTGGAAGCTGCGATGATCAAGACGGGGCTGATTACGTCGGCGGCAGCCCAGTAGAGCAACTTCATCCGATCGCGAGAAGTGATCGCGTATGGTCGGATGATGTTCTAACTGTCTGCGCCTCGGGCACTCCCGCCCGGCAACCAACACGAACCCATTTGAAGGCTCTATCCATGGCGGCCAAAACAGATGGCGGCCGGCGGCTCGTCGCGGAGAACCGGAAGGCCCGCTACTCGTTCTCGATCGGAGACACCTTCGAGGCCGGCATTGTGCTTGTCGGCACCGAGGTCAAATCCCTGCGCACCGGTCAGGCCAATATCGCCGAAAGCTACGCCTCTCTCGAGGACGGCGGCCTCTGGCTGATCAACGCCTATATCCCTGAGTACAAAGGGGCGGGAAACTTCTTCCAGCACGAGCCGCGCCGCAAGCGCAGGCTGCTTCTGCATGCCCGCGAGATCCACAAGATAGGCATCGCCAAGGAGCGCCAGGGCATGACGATCATCCCCCTTCAGCTCTATTTCAACGATCGCGGGCTGGCCAAGATCAAGCTCGCCCTCGCCGCAGGCAAAAAGCTGCACGACAAGCGCGAAGACGCAGCCAAACGCGACTGGAACCGGCAGAAGGCACGCCTGCTGCGCGACAAGGGATGACGTATTGGGCAGAAGCGGAAGACCTGTCTAAAGCAGGTCGTCCTCAATGTCGCTGACCGAATAGCCGAGCTTCTCGAGACCCTCCTCGAGATAGTCGGACAGCAGCGGCATCCCGAGCAAATATTCGGACGTCTTGTTGACGGCTTCGTCGCGCGCCGTGGCGATCGCCTCGTCGAGTTCGTCGGATTCGAAGGTGCCGCGCCCGATCCACGCAAGAGCAACAAGGCTCACCTGCTCATCTTCATTCAGCGCCTCGATAAAGGACGCCGCTTCCTGAAATACGGTGTCGTCCGCAAAACTTTCCAGGATCGAGGCCGGATCCTCTTCGGCATCCCCCTCTTCGGGACTGTTGTCCCACGCCGCCACCTTGGCATCGAATTCACGAGCCTGGATAATGATATGGGCAACCTTCTCTGGGGCGATCTCAAGCGGCATCTGCTGTATCCTGAGGGGCGCGCATCGTGCGCAACTTGCAATACGTAGTTCCCGGCTCCGTCAACATCAATATTCAACTGTCGAGTTGTTCGCGAACGGCCGCGAAGACGGAGCGAAACATCACTTCGGTAAGGCGGCCGGTGTTGGTATTGTAGCGAGAACAGTGGTAGCTGTCGAAGAGAACGACCCCGCCCGGCAGCACGTGACGGGCCGCATGGCCGAACGGGTAAGCCGCCCGCGTCAGCTCGAGCGCCGACAAGGTCTGCTCGTGCGCAATACGCCCCAGCGCCAGCACCACTTTGAGTTTTGTAAGCGCCGCGATCCGCGCCGACAGAAAGCCGCGGCATTGCTTGATTTCCGCCGTCATCGGCTTGTTCTCGGGGGGCGCGCATCTGACCGCATTGGACACCATGCAGCCCTCGAGTTGAAACCCGTCGTCGATCCGCGCCGCATACGACCCGCGCGCAAATCCGAATTTCGAAAGTGTTCCATAAAGCAGGTCGCCGGCGAAGTCGCCCGTAAAGGGCCGCCCGGTGCGGTTGGCTCCCGCGCGCCCCGGCGCCAATCCGACGATCAGCAGGCGGCAGTCGACCGGCCCGAACGAGGGGACGGCGCCGTTGAACCAGGACGGTTCGGCCTGCTGGTTGGCAATACGGTAGGCGACAAGTCGCGGACAAAGATTGCAGTCGGCGGGCGGTTCGGGAGCGTTGATCGAAGACGCCATTTCACCGTCCCGTCTCATCCCGTCAGGAGGCCCAAGGCCCGTGGCCCAGCACTTTCGAACCGGTCACCGCAGGCTTTGCCTCCGGTGCATGAACGGCGTCCCGGCAGCTATCGATAAGCCAAGCGATGTCTGTCGATTTGAAACGGTCCTGTTACACCGCCATTCGAAGGCCACCGCAGCTCTTATCGAACGCGTGCTTGGCCCTCACAACTCGTCTTCGCCTTCGAATTCGTCAGCGTTGTCGAACGGCACGGGCTCCGCGATCGGGCGCTGCCCGCCGCTCGAACCGCGCGAGAACCGCTCGCGCTGGGGTGCCGGTCGTCCGCCTTCGCGGGCAATCTGCGCCTCGAGATCTGCAAGGTCGACGAATTGGTCAGCCTGCCGGCGCAATTCGTCCGCGACCATCGGCGGCTGCGTCTGAAGCGTCGAGACGACGCTGACCCTGCGGCCCTTTTCCTGGAGAGCGGCGACCAGCGAGCGGAAATCGCCATCGCCGGAGAAGAGAATGATATGATCGAGACTATCGGCCAGCCGCATGGCGTCGACGGTCAGTTCGATATCCATGTTGCCTTTGACTTTGCGCCGCCCGGCGGAATCGGTGAATTCCTTCGTCGGCTTCGTCACCATCGAATAGCCGTTGTAATCGAGCCAGTCGATCAGCGGGCGGATCGATGAGTATTCCTGATCTTCGGCCAGCGCCGTGTAATACAGTGCACGGACAAGCTGCCCCTTCTTCCGGAAATGCTCCAAAAGCCTTTTATAGTCGATGTCGAAGCCCAGGGATTTCGAAGTTGCGTAGAGATTGGCACCGTCAATAAACAGCGCAATGCGCTCGTTGGGATAGACAAACATTTGATATAGTCCTCGGACGAATACCGGAAAGGTTTCAGCAATTGAACCGCCGGTCGGTTAGAAGGTCCAGACCAGAAATTGGTTTCCCATATGGTCGTCAGTCAGGTGAGGTAGTCGCAAATCGATGTTGTTGTACTTCTAGCACATTCGGCACTACCTCGATCGACAGGCCACAACTCAGGGCCGGGTTGTCTACAACCGATTTGATTACGATCGTTACTGAATCTCATGCGACAAGGCGACGCAATGGCTCACCCCGTAGTTCTAGCTTCAGACGTTGTGGTTTGAACTCCATCCCCATACGAATACGCGCGGATCGAACGAACATTGAATTTCCAGGATGGCACGCGCCCCCGATCCTATTACAAGTCGCCATTCGACGCTAATAGAATCTCCGAAACGGAGATAACGGAACATTTATCGATGCGTCGAATCCACATCCGGGGAATTTCCACCCGTGCCGATCGGTGTCTAATCCTGCGACCCTTGCACTCCATCACTCAGCCTGCGAACGAGGTCGATCATCCTCGTTCGAACATCCGGCAATTGTTCCCCCTTCGGCATGAATAAATGCTTTTCCAGAAAGAACCCTGTGAGTTGAAACCCGGACTCCACATCTCCAGGTTGCACATCGCCCGGCCGGCCTTTGTTGAGAAATCCTGGCAGCGGCAACAACACCGACTTGTAGGGTTCCCCCGCCGATGCCGAAACCGCCCGCCCCGTTTTCGGCGAAACGTAGATAAGTTGATCGTTGCTTCCGGTTGCCGCGCATTCGCTCAAGTCGAGACCGAAACCCAATTCTTCCAATAGCGCCAGTTCCCAGCGGACCATCAGTCCCGGCCAGACTTTGTCGTCATCGAGAAAACTCAGCACGAACATGGTGATTTCATAGAGATTGGCATGTGCGTCGCGCTCGGGCAAATGCCGCAGCAGCGTGCAGATCGACGACAAGGCAGCAAGCCTGGCGGCATAGTTCATTGCGCTTGCCGCATAGCCGCGCTGCAGTTCGATGCGAAAATTACCCAGATGCTCCGAGAGCCGGGCATTCCACCTCGCTTCGACGTGATTGCCGATCTGCAGAACGGGCCGCAACTGCCGCGAACGCCCGCCCCGCACCAGACCGCATGCGCGCCCGTGCCCGCGCGTGAAAACATCCGCAATCGCGGACGTCTCACCATGCGGCCTGACCGAAATCACGATGCCTTCGTCGATCCATTCCATGACCGCGCCAGCCTATCCCGAAAGGACAGCGATTCGCACCGAAAACGGCATGTCAGATTGCCCTGCTGCCGGCATCGGGAGACTTCGGCTTGAGTTCTTTGCGCCGGTGCGGAGCCTTCTGCCTGATCGTGCACGGAGCGGCATGGGCCAGGCATTCGAACCGCCCGGCTCGCGGAACGCATTTCACGACCTTGTAGCCGGCGATCCGCCAATTCGGGTGCTCGAAGCCCGCAGCTTTCGCCTTTTCGGTCCAATCCATGATCGCTGCACGCTTTGCATCACGCTCAGAATCCGCCGACGTCAGCTTGCTGGTTACGTGCGCCTTGCAGATCCGCACGGCCGCCTTGGCCTGGTCCAGGGAAGGTGCCGCCACCGGCAGCGCAACCGTGATCGCACAAGCAATGAATATGGATAAACAGGTATGGACCTTCATCCCGGCCTCCTCGGGTCAACTCGGCCCCGTCGGCTAAAGACTAAACCAATGTAGAGCAAAAGTGTAAGTGGCATTTTCCCAGAACCATGTTCGCTAAGAATATGGTTGGAGATACCCTCAGAGCGCTGCACGCCCGCAATAGACCGTTACGCAAATGCGTTCGGCTCGGCGGCTAGTGTCCCGTCTCCGAAGTTCGCCTCCACTCTGCGGCAACCACTCGAGCGAACTTCGGAGGCAAAAGGGACACTAGAATCATAGAGTTGCTAGTGTGATTCAGATTCAGAAGTTCGCTCTGGGCCGAGCCGCAGATGGTAGCGACCTTCTGAATCATCACACTAATCTTTTGGGAAGGTTAATCCGATGTCCCGGTAGCGCTCCGGATCGTTCCCCCACCCTTCGCGCACCTTGACGAAAACGAACAGATGGACCGGCCGCTCGACGATGGACTGCAGTTCCTTGCGCGCCTCGCTCGACACCTGCTTTACCGTGCGTCCGCCCTTTCCAAGCACGATGCTTTTCTGGCTGTCCCGCTCGACATAGACGGTCTGCTCGATGCGCACGGATTTGTCGCGCAGCTCTTTCCAGTCCGTCGTCTCCACGGTAATCGCGTAGGGCAGTTCGTCATGCAGCAGATGATAGATCCGCTCCCGCGTGATTTCGGCCGCCAGCAGTCGCAGCGGGATATCGGAGATATCGTCTTCGGGATAGAGCCACGGTCCCTCCGGCACGACGCCGGCTAGATACGCCTTGAAATCCTCGACGCCACTGCAGTTGAGCGCCGAGATCATGAACACGCGCTCGAAGGCAACCCGCTTCGTCAGTTCCTCGGCCAGCTTCAAAAGGCGGCCCTTGTCGCTGACGCGATCGACCTTGTTCAACAGCAAAACCAGCCGCGCGTTGCTCGCACTTCTCAATTTCTCGAGGATCCGCGAGACATCTTCATCGAGCCCGCGCGCGGCATCGACGATCATGGCGACGACATCAGCGTCACCTGCCCCGCCCCAGGCAGCTTCGACCATCGCCCGGTCGAGCCTGCGTTTCGGCACGAAAATGCCGGGCGTATCGACGAACACCAGCTGGCTTGCGCCGACCATGGCGATGCCGCGCACCGGCATCCGCGTTGTCTGCACCTTGTGGCTGACGATCGTCACCTTGGCGCCGACCATGGCGTTGACCAGCGTCGACTTGCCGGCATTCGGGGCCCCGATCACGGCAACGAACCCGGATCGCGTAGCAGGCTGCCCTTCAGGTTGTCCCACGCCATCCGCCGTCTCGATCTCGCCGCCGGCGGGGTTGTCGTTGGCGGCTGCCCGGTCCGCCTCGCTCTCGGCGTTCATGATGTCACAGCTCCGCCCAAAGGCCTTCACGCTCGAGCATGGCCTGGGCCGCAGCCTGCTCCGCGATACGCTTCGATGAACCCTCGCCGCGCGCCGGGTCAAGACCTTTGACGCGGACTTCGGCGACAAACACCGGCGCATGATGGGGCCCCGTCCGTTCCGCCTCGAAATATTTTGGCAGCGGCAGACCACGCCCTTGCGCCCATTCCTGAAGCGCGGACTTCGGATCTTGCGCGCGCGCCGGCAACTCGCCGCTGATCGGCTCCCAAAGCCGGCGCACGACACCCCGCGCAGCTTCGAATCCGCTATCGAGGAACACCGCCGCCAGGAGCGCCTCCATGGCGTCAGCCAGAATTGTATCCTTGTCGCGACCGCCGCTCTCGTCCTCGCTCCCCGACAGGAGAAGATAGTCGCCGAGATCGAGCCGGCGGGCAATCAGCGCACATGTTTCGCGCCTGACCAGCTGATTGAATTTCTTGGCAAGGTCGCCTTCGCGCGCTTCCGGCATCAATTCGCCGAGAAGCTCGGCAATCGCAAGGCCGAGCACCCTGTCGCCGATGAATTCGAGACGCTCGTTATCGCGCATCGTGAGTTTGGCGCCGCGCGCACTTGAATGCGTCAGCGCGCGCTCTGCCAGCACCGTCTCATTGAACCGGTAATCCAGTACCGCTTCGAGGTCTGCGAGCGGGCGCACCTTCACCATGTCCCGGCTCGCCTTGTCGCCGCTTTGATACCTGCCCGCATTTCTCCGCCCCTACCTAGTGTTGCGTATTTGACGTTTGCCTCCCAGTTGCCGCTCACCTCGCGAGCCAACGTCAAATACAAAAAGCAACACTAGAATCAAACATTTGGTAGTGTTCCAAATGGCGCAGGCATTTGCTCACAAGGTTGCCTCAGGGGGAGGCAAATGTCTGTGCCGGAACACTAGTAGACGAACTTGAAGATGCGGTCCCAGCGCACGTCGAAAGGCCACGTCCAGGGCGTGTACCAGCGGAAAGAGGCGTCATCATCGACGGCTGCCGAGAAGAATATGATTTCGGCACGCCCGACCAGGTTTTCGTAGGGCACGTAGCCGACATCCCACGTCGCGCGGCTGTCGGTGGAATTATCCCGGTTGTCGCCCATCATGAAGAAGTGGCCTGCGGGAACCTTATATGGCCCGACGTTGTCGAAGAACCCGTTCGGCTCGGCATCGAGCACGGTATAGGTCTTTCCGGAGGGCAACGTCTCTTCGTACTTTTTCACTCGCCTGACCGGCCCGCCGTTGCTCGGCGGCACATAGAAACCGGCGGGCTTGCGCGGTAGCTCCTTGCCGTTCAGGAAGACTACTCCGCCGCGCACCTGGATCTCGTCCCCGGGCAGCCCGATGACCCGCTTGATGTAATCGGTGGAATTGTCGCGCGGCAGCTTGAACACCACGACATCTCCGCGCTCCGGCTGGCCGGAGAAGATACGCCCCTCGAATAAATTGGGACCGAACGGGAAGGAATAGCGCGAATAGCCGTAGGACAGCTTTGAAACGAACAAATAGTCGCCGATCAGCAGCGTATCTTTCATCGAACCCGAAGGGATGTTGAACGGCTGATAAAAGAAGATGCGGACGACCATCGCAATCGCCAGCGCCTGCAGGACGATCTTCACCATCTCCCACCAGCCGCTTTCGCTGCGCTTGGTTACGTCCGTTTCAACGCTCATTCGGCATCCTCAAAATCCGCGCCCCAACCGATCGCGGAGCGAACCAAGACCAGCCCGCTATAGCCCGTTAGGCACTTTGCTGCAAACCATTGCCGACAGTCATCTTTAAGGTCCGGTCCAACCGCTGACGTGCAGCACGCGTCTCGGCGGGCCACGCCCTCACGATGCGCTTACCTCCCGTCACCGGCCATCCGCAGCGCGGAAATGATGACGATCGCCTGCGCGAATGTGTCGTCGTCCGCCAGCGCCCGATCGATCCCGCGCCCAGCGCCGGCCACGATCGGCCTGAAATCGGGCAAACCTCAGGCCTCGCGGCGGGCCTGCGCCATGAGCGCGCGCATGTGCTGAACGGCAGCCGTCAGCCCGCCAAAAATCGCTTCCCCGATCAGAAAATGGCCGATGTTGAGTTCGACGATCTGCGGCAGGCGCGCCACCGCCTTCACGGTGTTGTAGGTAAGACCATGGCCCGCGTGGACTTCGAGACCGGCCGCATGGGCCATCTCGGCCCCCACCTTCAACCGTGCCAATTCACGCGAAGCTCCCGCGACATCGTCTTCAAGCGCACGCTCGCAGTAGGCACCCGTATGCAATTCGACGATGTCGGCGCCGAGTTTCGCCGACGCTTCGATCGTCTTTGCATCGGCCTCGATGAACAGGGAAACCCGGATGCCGGCCTCCTTCAGCCGGCTTATGACGCCTTTGAGATGGCTTTCAGCGCTCAAAACGTCGAGCCCGCCTTCGGTGGTGCGTTCTTCCCGCCGCTCAGGCACCAGGCAGCAGGCATTGGGAACGTGCCTCAGCGCGATCGCCACCATCTCGTCGGTCGCCGCCATTTCGAGATTGAGCGGCCGCGTCAACTCGGCCTTGAGCCGCGCGATATCGCTGTCGGATATGTGGCGGCGGTCCTCGCGCAGGTGCGCGGTAATGCCGTCCGCCCCACCCTCGATGGCGATGTGCGCCGCCCGCAGCGGATCGGGGTGACGCCCGCCGCGGGCATTCCGGATCGTGGCGACATGGTCGATGTTGACGCCGAGCCGCAGCACCTGGAGTTCATCGGCCTGGCTGATCGTCGTCGTCATGAATGGGTCGGATCGTAGGTTGCAAGCAGGGCGCCGAGCGGATAGCTGCTGTCATAGCCCCCGCGTCGCCGGCGGCGTGCCTGATACGTCATCGCCGCCCGCTTCGACAGATAATAGAACACCGCGGCGATAGCAATGCCGACCGGCAAACTGCCGATCAGCATTGGCTTGACCACCGGCCACAGGATCGCGAACGCCGCCCCCACCATATCGGGTGAGAACTGCTGGATGCTGTCCCACAATGCGGAAAACTGCGCCTGGAAGGCCTCCTGATCGAGCCCGCCTGAAGCCCCCAGCATGTAGCTGCCGGTGGCAAACGTCGCCGGCCAGATCACCGCCCAGACGATCGGGTTACCGAAGAAGGTGCCGAGCATTGCCGCTGTAAAGCTTGCCCGCAAAGCCAGGGCGAGGAACCCGGCGAGCGCCATCTGCAGTCCCACAAGCGGCGTTACGGCGGCAAAAACGCCGATCGCGCAGCCGAAAGCCAGCTGGTGGGGCGTCGCCCGCACGCGCAATAGGCGCAACACGGTGTAGCGAAGCGACCGGTCCCAGGAGTGCCGCGGCCAAACGAGGACGCGCATCTGTTCCGTCAGCGTCGGCGGCACGCGCCGATCGAATAGCATCTATCAGGCCCCCCGACCTACGATTTCGACCTTATCCCGGTCGTGTCCGATCCAAACCTCAATCAAAAGCGCGTTCGGCATTATTGACCACGCCTTTCGCCTTGAGGCCTGCAAGAATATGATTCAAGTGATCCAGATCCCACACTTCGACCTCAACCATCATTTCCGTGAAATCCGGCCCCCGGTGAACCATTCGAACCTGGTCGATGTTGCCATCTGCTTCACCGATAAGGGCGGCGATCTCCGCCAGGCTGCCCGGCGCATTCAGCGCCAGCACCTTGATCCGGGCAGGAAAGCGCTCGGACTTGTTCGGGTCGATATCCCAGGTAACATCGATCCACTTTTCGTGCTCAAAGCCCATCAACTCGGGTGAGTGTATCTGGAAGATGCGGATACCCTCTTCCTTCGTCAAGACGCCGACGATGCGGTCACCTGGCACAGCCCCACCGTCCGCGAACGTCACCGGCAGATCACCCTTCAGCCCGCGGATCGGGATACTGGAGCCGGCACTGTTGGACGAATCGCGATCTTCGGCCGACATGCGAAACTTCAGGCCCATGACCTTGGAGAGATTGAACCAGCCCTCCTGGCCGCCGGCCCGGCGATGGCGGTTCTTTGGCTTGTAATTCGGCAGCGGTTGTTTCAGATCCGCCTTCGGCAACGCCGCCTGCACGATATCGCGCGCCGGAATCTCGTTGCGCGCAACGCTGGCGAGAATGTCGTCGAGCGTCTTCGTGCCGGCAGCCAGACGCGGTAGCGCCTCGTTGAGCCGGGCTTCCGAAATCTCTTCCCCGAACCGTTTGAATTCAGCCGCGACCAGCCGCCGCCCCAATTCCGCGTACTGGCGGCGGATGGAATCGCGCACCGAACGCCGGATCGCGCCACGCGCCCGCCCGGTGACCGCAATCGCCTCCCAGGCTGCCGGCGGTGAAGCGCTTTTCGACGTCGCAATGCGGACCTCGTCGCCGTTCCTGAGACGGGTATCCATCGGTACCTGCCGGCCGTTGACGTAGGCACCATGCGCCTGATTGCCGACATCGGTATGCACCGCATAGGCAAAATCGACCGGTGTCGCACCATGCGGCAGCGCGATCAGCCGTCCGTTGGGCGTGAAGCAGAACACCTGGTCCTGGAACAGTTCAAGCTTGGTGTGCTCCAGGAACTCCTCCGAATTGGACCCCTCGAGCAGCGTCTCGACCAGTTGCCTCAGCCATGCGTAAGGTCCCGTTTCCTGTTGCAGGCCGGGAGCTGCCGCATTTTCGGAACCCACATCCTTGTAGACCGCGTGGGCCGCAACGCCGTATTCGGCGACATTGTGCATCTTGAAAGTTCTGATCTGCAGTTCGATCCGCTGGTTCTGCGGGCCGAGAACCGTCGTGTGGATCGACTGGTAGCCGTTGGCCTTTGGCGTCGAGATGTAGTCCTTGAAGCGGCCCGGCACTTGCCGCCACGTCGTATGGACGACGCCCAGAACCCGATAGCAGTCCTGGATGTCGTCGACCTTGACGCGGAAGCCGTAGATGTCGGACAGCTTCTCGAGGCTGATCTGCTTGTTTTCCATCTTGCGCCAAACCGAATAGGGCTTCTTCTCGCGGCCCTTCACATCCGCCGTGATGTCGACATCGGCAAGCTTCACCTCCAGCGCCAGCGCGATCTCGTCGATCAGCCGCTGGTTCTTGGCCCGCAATTGTTCGAGCTTGTGGGTGACGGCCTGGAAAGCGTCGGGATTGAGCCAGCGGAACGCGAGTTCCTCGAGTTCGTCGCGCATCGCTTGCATGCCCATGCGTCCAGCCAGAGGCGCGTAGATGTCGAGCGTCTCCTGCGATGTCCGCCGCCGGCTTTCGTCGCGCTTGTGCTCGACGGTCCGCATGTTGTGCAGCCGGTCGGCAAGCTTGACGAGAAGCACGCGGATATCGCTCGAAATCGCCACCAGAAGCTTGCGGAAGTTCTCGGCCTGCTCGGCCTTTTTCGACACCAGATCGAGTTTTTTGATCTTGGTCAGACCATCGACCAGCGCGCCGATCTCCTTGCCGAACAGCTGGTCGATCTCGGTTCGGGTCGCATCCGTGTCCTCGATGACATCGTGCAACAGCGCCGTCGCAATCGTTGCGTCGTCGAGCTTCAGATCGGTGAGGATCGCCGCGACTTCGAGGGGATGGGAGAAATACGGGTCGCCATTGGCCCGTTCCTGATGCTTGTGCGCCTTCATCGCATAGACGTAGGCGCGGTTCAGCAGGGCCTCGTTGGCCTGCGGATCGTAACTCAACACTCGCTCGACCAGTTCGTACTGGCGCATCATGGCGGGCTAACCCGTGGGGTGAATGGAACATCGCGAGGATCAAGCTTAACGAGGCTCGCACACCAAAGCGATCCCCGATCCTGTCGCAGTTAACACAGAGATAGATCACGGCTTGCTGTGTTCAACACGCTGGGAACACGGCCCGAACCGGCCTGTCGAAACTGCCGGTAGAACTTTGCCGAGGCCGGAACATGCGAACACGTTGGCCTGCCCATTCGCGGCGGCCAACGTCAACTTCAGAAATGCTCGATTCCGGATATCTGTCGCCATCCCCGAAAGGGACCGGCAAAGGGATCAGCGGCTGCCGCGCTCGCGCGGGTTGTTGCCGATGGCCGCCGACGGCTCGGTCGGGGTCATGCTTTCCAGGCCGCGCAGCAACTGTTCTTCCGTGAGGACATCGATCTGGATGTCGCTCGAGGTGTCGTCGCGCCCGAGCATCGGCAGTCGCCGCTCCGACTGCACGACGGGCGCGGCGCCGGCCTCAGGCTCGTCGACCTCGACGTTCTTCTGCAGCGAGTGGATCATGCCTTCGCGCATGTCTTCGGTCCGCACCGTCTGCTCGGCGATCTCGCGCAGCGCGATCACCGGGTTTTTGTCACGTTCGGCTTCGATCGTGATGGCGCTGCCGCCGGAAATGGCCCGGGCGCGGTGCGCAGCCAGGAGAACCAGCTCGAAACGGTTCTCGACCTTATCGACGCAATCTTCCACGGTGACGCGTGCCATATTGCAAGCAACCTTTCTGAGGTGAGTTGTCGGGATCTGCGGGCCTTCGGCCATCCGCACGTTACGCGGGTAAGTACATTTCCGCCCACTTTGTCAAGCCGCTTCTTAACCGAAACCGTGCGGCGTTGCAACAACGCCAATCCTGCTGCCGCCGAATTCATGTTGCAGATGCCATTCACAGCAGCGGCGTTCATACTGACTTGCATGATATTTATGACATGGCCGCGCAGGCCCGAACGTGGTGAAGATGCGCCGCGAGCGATCACAAACGGTGGCCTGTGGCCTTGCGGCACTTGAGCCGGAACCTTCGCCGCAGTAACCGAAGTCCATGAGCGACAAACCGATTCTCCCCGGCAAGGGCCCCATCGAGCCCGTTCCCCTGCGGCAGGCGCTGGAAGAGCGTTACCTTGCCTATGCGCTGTCCACCATCATGGGCCGCGCCCTTCCCGACGTGCGCGACGGCCTCAAGCCCGTGCACCGGCGCATTCTCTACGCCATGCGCGAACTCAAGCTGTACCCGGACTCGGCCTACAAGAAGTGCGCAAAGATCGTCGGTGAGGTGATGGGTAACTACCACCCGCACGGCGACCAGGCGATCTACGACGCCCTCGTGCGCCTCGCCCAGGACTTCATGGTCCGCTATCCCCTCGTCGACGGCCAGGGCAATTTCGGCAACATCGACGGCGATAGCGCCGCAGCGATGCGTTACACGGAAGCCCGCCTCGCGCCGACATCCTCGCTGCTGCTGGAAGCCATCGACGAGGACACCGTCGATTTCAAGCCAACCTACGACGGCTCCAATCAGGAACCCGTCGTCCTGCCGTCCGCGTTCCCGAACCTGTTGGCGAACGGTTCGTCCGGCATCGCCGTCGGCATGGCGACCAACATTCCGCCGCACAACGCCGAGGAACTGTGCAACGCGCTCCTGCATCTCATCAAGCACCCGAACGCGACGACTGAGAAACTTGTCGAATTCATCCCCGGCCCGGATTTCCCCACTGGCGGCGTCATCGTCGAACCGCGCGAACAGATCCTCGAGGCCTACGAGACCGGCCGCGGCGGTTTCCGCCTGCGCGCCAAGTGGGAAAAGGAGGATCTCGGTCGCGGCGGCTACCAGATCGTCGTCACCGAAGTGCCCTATCAGGTGCAAAAGTCGAAACTCGTCGAGCGCATCGCCGAACTGATGACGGAGCGCAAGCTGCCGCTCCTTGGCGATGTCCGCGATGAATCGGCCGAGGAAGTGCGCCTCGTCCTCGAACCGAAGACCCGCCTCGTCGATCCTGTCGTCCTGATGGAGAGCCTGTTCAGGCTGACCGATCTCGAAGTCCGCTTCGGTCTCAACATGAACGTGCTCTCGGCCGGCCAGATCCCCAGTGTGCTGTCGTTGCGTGAGGTGCTTCGCCAGTGGCTGGAACACCGCATCGAGGCGTTGATCCGCCGCTCTCAGTTTCGCCTGAAAAAGATCGAGCACCGCCTTGAGGTGCTCGACGGCTACCTGATCGCCTTCCTCAACCTCGACGAGGTGATCCGTATCGTCCGCTACGAGGACGAACCCAAGCAGGCGCTGATCAAGCGCTTCAAGCTGACCGACGTTCAGGCCGAAGCCATCCTCAACCTGCGCTTGCGGGCGTTGTCGAAACTCGAGGAAGTCGAGATTCGCGCCGAGCACGCACGCCTGTCGGCCGAGCGCGAACACCTGCTGGCACTGCTCGCCTCCGAAGACCTGCAGTGGCAGCACGTCGCCGAGGAGATCAAGAAGACCCGCGAACTCTATTCCAAAAAGACCGACATCGGACGCCGCCGCTCCACCTTCGGCGAGGAACCCGACGTCGAGATCGATCTCGAACAGGCCTTTGTCGAAAAGGAGCCGATCACGGTCGTATTCTCGGAAAAGGGCTGGGCGCGGGCCATGAAGGGTCACGTCACCGACCTCTCGCGCGTCGACTTCAAGCAGGGCGACAAGTTGCGCCGCGCCTTCCACGCGCACACCACCGACAAGATCGTGCTCTTTACCACGAGCGGCAAGTTCTACACCCTCGAAGCAAAAGAACTCCCCGGCGGGCGCGGCCACGGCGAGCCCGTCCGCCTGATGGTCGACCTCGAGGACAATCACGACATCATCACCGCTTTCGTTCACCAGCCGGGCCGCAAGCTCCTCGTCGCTTCGACCGCAGGCTACGGCTTCATCGTCCCGGAGGACGAGGTGAT
>JAHJQI010000037.1 GCA_018819265.1 Alphaproteobacteria bacterium | reverse complement strand
TCCTCGCGGCTGGCGCCTATCTGAGCGCCCCGGCCAACGCCGGCGACAAGAACCTGCATTTTGGCGGGCCGCTTGGCACGTTCAAAGCAACGCCGCACGCAAAGAGTCCAAATTCCGCCCACGGCAACTATTCCAAGAAGCCCCCGCCGGACGCCGCAGCACGTCGCGCCGCTGCAAAGAGGGCTGCATCGGGAAAAGCCGCCGCTCGCAGGACAGCCGCCAGGAAAGCGGCAGCCTCAAAACACGCCGCAGAGAAACGGGCCGCAGAGAAACGCGCCGCCGCCAACCCGGCAACAAATGACGCTAAGCCCGACTCGAAGTCATCGACCGATGACGGCGAAGAAAAGTTCGCACCTGTCAAAGCCTCCGCGATTGCCGCAACCAACACCCTGAAATTCCGTCCCGAACCGCCTCCGGAAGACAGCGCGGCTGATGACAACCCCAACGCAGCCGGGGCCGCTGACGCTGCTTTCGACCCCCACGAGTGCAAAAGATACATTCCAAGCGCCGGCATGACTGTTTCCGTGCCATGCCCTCGCGACCCGTAGCCGACAGCCGGACAGCCTCGGTTTTGCTGACGCCGGGACCTGCCAGGGAAGCCGGGCCAAAGATTGCAACGCCTCCCTGCCAGGGTATTGCCAATTGAGTACCCCCCGTAACAGCGCCTGCCGGAGATCCCGGGCATTCTCCTTCTCAAGCAACGAGGCCGGCCAACCGCCGCCGACCCGAAACGAGGCTCAATAAGGTTTACGAGAAGGACTTAGGGGACGATGACAAAGACAGCACTCATCCTGGCCGCAATCGTTGGCGCCACGGCAGCATTCGCAACCGCCCCGGCAGAGGCAGGTTCGCGCCTCCAGTTCGGCGGCCCCCTCGGATCGTTCGAGGCAACGCCATACGCCAAGAGCTCGCGTTACGGCCACAACAGCCATTCAAGCAAGCACTCCTCCCACCGCTCAGCGAAAGCCGCCGCCGAGAGCGCCGCAGCCAAGAAGGCATATGCCCGCAAGCTGGCGGCCCAGAAAGCCGCGAAAGAGGCCGCGGCCCGCAAGTATGCAGCCCAGAAGGCCGCCCAAGAGAAACTCGCAGCCCACAAGCTTGCCGCCCAGAAGATCGCAGCAAACCGCGCCGCCACCGAAAAGATCGCCGCCAAGAAGGCTGCAGCCGCCAAGAAGCTCAGCCTGGCCCAGCGCGACGAGCCCCAAGGCAAGGCAGTTGCTAACTCTGAAACGACGGGCGTGACGAACAAGGTTGCCCCGGTCAGGGCCTCCGCCATCGCCGGCACCAATACGCTGGATTTCGACCGCGACGAGGCTGAACTTGCAGCCCTTCCGGAAACGCAGCCCGCAACGGCCGCCGTCGGGAAATCCGCAGCCGAACCGGTCCAGAACGAAGTCCACGACGAGAAAGCCGAATTGGAGTGCAAGAAGTACATTCCCAGCGCCGGCCTGACGATCACAGTCCCCTGCGGTTCATGAACCAGAAGGCGGGACGCTAATCTAAACACCGCGCCGGCCTTGCAAAAGTCCGGTGCGGAAGGTTCTTCAATGGCTGTGCCTGGCACGCCGGAAACGCTAAAGCCGTGAATATGCTACCTTGAGCAAATTTCCGGCCTCACGCGAGACGAATGAGAGACGAGGTGAATGACATGCAGGCCAGTGCAGCGATTGAAGGTGGAGCGGGTGCCGCGACCGCGGGGCCCCGGCGCAGATTGCGGATGGCGCCGAAACTCGCTTACCGCAACCTGTTCCACGACAAGGTCAGCCTGTTCGTCACGCTGATCGGCATCGTCTTCTCGGTCGTGCTGTTGTCGTTCCAGTCCGGCATCTACCTTGGCATCGAACGCACCATTGCCGCGGTCCTCGACCAGACCAAGGGCGAACTCTGGGTGGTTCCGATCGGCACCAAGAGCGTCGACGATCCCTCCCTTCTGCCGGGTCGCGAGAAATATACCGTTTTGTCTGTACCGGGTGTCGAGAACGTCGAAACGCTGTCCATGGGCTTTGCCCGCTGGCGCAAGCAGCACGGCGGCGCCACCACCGTGCTCGTGGTCGGGTCCGACTGGAACGCCGGCGGCCTCAAGCCATGGAACGTCATCGACGGCAGCGTCGATCAGCTCGCGGCCCCCAAGATGGTTGCCGTGGACCGCACATACTTCAAGGACCTCGACGTCAAGGGGTTGGGAGATCCTGCCGAGATCAACGGCATGACGGTCAAGGTCGGGGCGATCACCAACAAGATTCGCTCGTTCACGACCATGCCCTACATCTTCACCACGCTCGGCCGCGCCCAGATCATGCTCGGCGCCGCCCAGGAGCAGGGCTCCTACGCTCTCGTCACCGTCAAGCCGGACGCCGATGTCGCCGCGGTCCAGGAGTCCATCCAGGCCCGCCTGCCGGATGCCGAGGTGCTGACGCGGGAAAGCTTCCGCAACCGTTCCATCAACTACTGGCTGTTCCACACCGCGGCAGGCTCCGGCCTTATCGCCGGAACGGCGCTGGCCATCATCGTCGGCATCGTCATCGTCGCCCAGACGCTTTACGCCAGCACCAAGGACCACCTCAACGAATTCGCCACCTTGCGCGCGCTTGGCGCTTCGGCCGGCTACATCATCCAGGTCATCCTGTTGCAGGCCCTGTTCTCAGCCATTGTCGGTTATGCGCTCGGCATGACGCTGACGCTGGGGATATTCAAGCTTGCCGAGAATACGACCCTCAACGTGGTGATGACGCCGGGGCTCGCGGGATTGCTGTTCGCGACCACCATCGCGATGTGCATGTTCGCTGCCATCTCGGCGATCTTCAAGGTCATCCGCATCGATCCCGCCGGCGTCTTCAGCCGCTGAAGCCAAACCTCAGGGGGCGGCCGACCGACCGCCCCTGTACTCCCGGAAACTGCCGGCAAACGGAACTTCATATAGGCTCTTCAGGATGTTAGGGAGCCGACAAAATAGCACTTCGAGGAAGGACGAAATGAGCAACTTACAAGCCGCCCGAAAAAAGCCCAAGCCTCTGCTCGTGGCCGACAATATCGTCAAGGTGTTCGGTACGGGTGCCGGCGAGGTACAGGTCCTGAAAGGCGTCCATCTCGATCTCCTGCCCGGCGAGTTGACCTTGCTGATGGGCCCGTCCGGCAGCGGCAAGACAACGCTGCTGTCGATCCTCGGCTGCATTCTGAGGCAGACGCGCGGCGACCTCGAGATCGCCGGCACCAAGACGAACAAACTGAGCGCTGAAGCCATGGCCGACCTCAGGCGAAACCACGTCGGTTTCGTCTTCCAGTCCTACAACCTGTTTCCGACGCTGACCGCGATGGAGAATGTCATGCTGGCGCTCGACGTGCGCGGCAGGCTGCCGGCCGATGCCCCGCAACGCACCAAGGCGGCCCTCGATGCCGTCGGCCTCTCGCACCGCATCAACACGTATCCAGCCAAACTGTCGGGTGGCGAAAAGCAGCGCGTGGCCATCGCCCGTGCCCTGGCCGGATCGCCCTCCGTGATGCTCGCAGACGAACCGACCGCAGCCCTCGATTCCGAGAACGGCCAGTCGGTCATGCAGTTGATGTCGGATGTCTCGAAGGACCACAGCCGCGCGGTTCTCTGCGTCACGCACGATCACCGCATTCTGAAATACGCCGATCGCATCATCCGCATCGAGGACGGGGTCATCTCGACCGACGAGCGGCCCAAGGAAGACGCTGTGGCAAGGGCAAACATGGAACGGCTCGCCGCAGAGGGTGCTCATTGAAGTGACACGCGCCGGATGCCCCGCACGTCGGCGGCCGCCGCAAACCGCCAGAACCAAATCGTGAGACAATTGCTGAGAGATCGGGAGCAAAGACGATGAAGCGAATTCGAAGTGCCATTGCAGTGCTGAGCCTGATCGGCGCCGGCCTGCTGCTGCCCGGCTGGACCGGAACTGACGAAGCCCGTGCCGCCGAATCAGAGACGCCGTGGGTCGTCGCGGCTCCAGGGCGCCTTGAGCCAAAGGGCGGCATGATCAACATCGGCACCGCCATCATCGGCCGTGTCGCGGAAGTCTACGTTGCCCTCAACGATGAAGTCGAGAACGGCGAACTGCTCCTGAAGCTCGACGACGCCGAAGCCCGCGCCCGTCTCGCCGCTGCAGAAACGCAAGCCGACGTCCGCGAGAAGGCGCGCGACGACGGTAATCTCAACAAGGACCGCAAGGACGTTCGCGACGCCGAGGACGAAGTCTACCGCGCCGAGCGCGCCGCCACCGGCGCCCGCATCGAACTCGACTACGCGCTGTCCGGACGCCGCAACGGCACGGTTACGGAACGCACGCTGCGCGATGCCAGGCGCCGCCTCGAACAGGCCGAAGACCGCGTCCAGAAAGCCCGCGTCAAGGTTGCCCGCGCCCAGGCCGATCCGAACCTTCCCGCGCCGACCCCTGCCGAAGCAGCCGTCAGCGAAGCCCGCGCCCAGGTCGCCATCGCTGAAGCCCTTCTCGACAAGACACGCGTCCGCTCGCCCCGCACCGGCCGGGTTCTGATCCTGCGCGCCAAGTCGGGCGAGATGGTCGCCCCCAACCCGCAAGCGCCACTCGTCGTCATTGGCGACATGAGCGCCCTGCAGGTTACCGCAGAAGTCGATGAAGCCGACGTCGCCAAGGTCGAAGTCGGACAGAAGGCCTACGTCACCTCGATCAGCTATCCCGACAAGGAATACGAGGGGAAGGTCTCGAAGGTGGCCCCGGCTTTGGCGAGTCCGGAGATCATGCAGCGCGGCGCCCGCCGCCCGACCGACGTCGAAATCCTCGAAGTCACGATCGAACTTGAAGGGGACGTGCCGCTGTTGCCGGGCATGCGGGTAGACGCCTTTTTTCGTAAGTAGCCCCACACCGGCTTTTGCTCCGGGCAAACCATCGAAGTCCTACCCGACGAAAATTGCCCGCGCTGACTGATCGTCTCGACGCAATTTGACAAAGCCCGCCGAGGCGTCCCGCGGCGGGCTTTGTTGCAGCCAGCCAGCTGCCCTACAGCATTGCAGAAAACGTGTTTAACTTCAGCACGTTCACCGGGCGAATTTTACCTTGTTCCTGTCGCCTGCGGAACAGCGCGGTGCGACCACAAGCCTCACACTCCCGTCAGCTGAAACAAGTGTGCCCACCTCGCGCAACGAGGCTTCCGGCACCGCTAGCAACAGGAGCGTGCCATGCAAGGACGCATCGTCAAATTCCACGAAACCCTGAACGTCGGCGTGATCCGCACCGAAGACGGAAAGAAGGTCCGCTTCGCACCGGCCGATGTTCGCAACCCGAACGGGCGCTTCGTCGGCTACGACGTCGATTTCGTGAAGCCGGGCCCCGGCCGCAAGGCGAAGGACATCATCCTCCTCACCGGGTCGCCATGGCAGGTATTCGCCAAGCCGCAAAAGACGGGTGGCAATGCTGCCGGCGGGAGGGCGTCGTGATGAACCGGCATCTCGAACTAACCGACATCGCCCCCGCACCGAAAGCAGTGATGCTGGCGGCCCTCTCGGCCGTCGTCCAGTCGGGACGCGCCCGGGTCTTCTTCGAAGGTGCCGCAGTGGCCGACCGCAAGGCTGTGGAACAGGCCTTCTGGAACGACTACGACGGCAACATCACCGAGGGCGGCCTTGCCTTGATCCGGCTATGGCAGCTTGTCGACGTCCTGCAGTCGCGCCGATTGCAGCATCTGCTTTTGCAAAACGGTTTCCGCTTCATCGAAGCTGCCGCCATTGCCGCCGGCGAATTGCGGCTCAACCTCGACTGGGGCTTCATGCCGCAACGGCTGTACTGGGCCATTTCCGCTGTCGAGACGGCGCGCCAGGCCGAGCAGCCGGCGCCAGCCCGCCTCACCCCCCTCGAACTCGCCGTATTGCCGCTCGCAGCGTGACCGGAGCGCCGGCCAGCCGGCACTCCACCGCTCAATGGCGCATCAGCCCGACGTACACGAATTTGTGGCCGATAAGCCCGACGCACCGCAAAGATCAAGACTTCGCCCTTGACAGGGGACCGCTCAGCCATGGCAAAAGCCCTAACTTGCCAACTTGGCTTACCGAAACGTCCGGACCAGTACCGGCTCTGTCACACGGGAACGATCAACGATGGCCATCACCGCCGAGGCGATCACGCAATCCATGCTCGCCAGCATGGCGAACTCGAAATCGAGCGACCAGCCCTACCGGCACTGGTTCCTGACATCCTGCCTTCCCGATGACGCCATCGCAGCCACCAACACCCTGCCCTTCGCGGCACCCGAACTCGGCGGCGTTTCCGGCAAGCGCGAACTGCACAATAAGACCCGAACGTATTTTGACGCCGACAACATGGTCCGCTTCCCCGTCTGCAAGGCGCTCAACGAAGCCTTCCAGTCCGAGGCGCTGACCCGCGCCATCGCCGAACACTTCGGCACCGATCTCAACGCCAGCTTCCTGCGCGTCGAATACGCCCAGGACATCGACGGCTTCTGGCTGGAGCCGCACACCGATCTCGGCGTCAAGGTGTTCACGATGCTGCTGTACGTCTCGGATGATCCGACCCACTGCGATCTCGGTACCGACATCTACGAGGCCGACAAGCGTCACTTCGGCCGCTCGCCGTTCCGCTCGAACGCAGCCATGGTGTTCGTCCCCGGAGACAATACCTATCACGGCTTCGAACCGCGCAAGATCGAAGGCATCCGCAAGTCGATCATCATCAACTACGTGACGGACGACTGGCGTGCCCGCGAACAGCTCGCATTCGACGGCCACCCGATCAGCCATTAAAATAGACCGTGTTCATCGTCGATAGGGGCGGTCAGGAAGTAAGTATCCCCCAGCAAAGCCGGGGGGCCTCCTAAGGTCGGCTAGGTTTGGAACACACCAGAAATGGAAGGGCGTCTCAAAAGATGTGCTCCTGTGCGTCGTATCTCGACTAAGAGGTGAGCGTCTGCCCACGCGATCTCCTCCAATTGCCAAGACAGCCGCTCGGTGTTCGGCAAATCGGAAAAAACGAAAACAGCCGGGCGCTTACTCGATTCAGGCGCTGAGAAAAATTACGGTGCTGGCACGATACGCAGATAGGGCAATGGCGCTTTCCAGCCGTCGGGATACTTCTCTTTCGCCTGCTCATTGGAGACAGCCGGCACGATGATCACATCTTCTCCATGCTTCCAGTTCACTGGCGTCGCCACCTGATGCTTGGCCGTGAGTTGGCAAGAGTCGATCAACCGAAGCACCTCGTCGAAATTCCGGCCCGTGCTCATCGGATAGGTGATCATAGCTTTGATCGCCTTGTCCGGGCCGATGATATAGATGTTGCGGACGGTCTGGTTATCGATCGGCGTACGCCCTTTCGACGAATTGCCGGCGTCGCCAGGAAGCATGCCGTAGAGCTTTGCCACATTCAGCTCGGCGTCACCGATCATTGGGTAGTTTATTGCATTGCCCGTAGCTGCCGCGATATCCTTGGACCATGCCGTGTGATCTTCAACCGGGTCTACACTGAGGCCGATGATTTTGCAGTTACGTTTATCGAATTCTGACTTCATGCCGGCCAAGCATCCAAGCTCTGTCGTACAGACAGGTGTGAAGTCCTTCGGATGCGAAAAAAACAGGCACCATGAGCTGCCTATCCAGTCATGAAAACTGATTTTTCCTTCGGTGGTATCTGCTTGAAAATCGGGGGCAATGCTGCCAATGGATAGGGTCATGATTTCCTCCCTTTAAGATTGCATTACAGTCTTGAGCTGCCACCCGCCTGCTACCCGATAAAGCCAAACATATTGCATGAGCATCCCTATATCGCGGCGAAAAATGTGGGGTAACGAAAAGGTGAGAGTAGGTCCCAACTTTAGGCTGGCGGTTCCTTTCAATGTTAGCAAACGAAGGAGCAACAGTAACCGACTAGTCTCGCAGTTCCCGCCTAATTCGGAAACGCGCTAAAGCCAGTCCACCGAGAGTGAACGACCCTTACTCCGGCGCGCCCTTCGCGGAAACGTCGTAACCGCAGGCCTCCAGGCCGGCGATGACGCGCTGCAGGTGCGCACGGTCGCGCGTCTCGATAACGACGTGCAGTTCGGCCCCCTTGGCCGGCAGATCGGTGAAGACCCGCTGGTGGTAGACCTCGACCACGTTGGCTTCCGCCTCCGCGATCGCCCTCGACACCATGGCGAGTTGCCCGGGCCTGTCGGGTATGTCGATCGTCAACTGCGTCAGGCAGCCCTGTCGCGCGAGTTCGCGTGTCAACACGCTTGCCAGCAGGCGTGTATCGATATTGCCGCCGCACAGGACCAGCCCGACCTTGCGCCCTTTGAAGCGCTGAGGCTCGGCGATCATCGCTGCGAGCCCCGCCGCCCCCGCGCCCTCGACCACCGTCTTCTCGATCCCGATCAGAAGGCTGACCGCCCGCTCCAACTGCGCTTCGCTGACGAGAACGATATCGTCGACGAATTTACGCACGATCGGAGTGGTGATCTTGCCCGGCGACTTGACCGCGATGCCTTCGGCCAGCGTGTCGCCGCGCATTGGCAGATCTTCACCGCCAATCACGTTGTACATGGAAGGATAAAGCCGCGCCTGTACCCCGATCACTTCGATCTCCGGCCTGATAGCTTTGGCGGCGATTGCAATCCCAGAGATCAGGCCACCGCCGCCGATCGGGATCACCAGGACGTCGAGATCGGGTACCTCGCCCAGCATTTCGAGTGCGATTGTCCCCTGTCCCGCAATCACCAGCGGGTCGTCGTAGGGATGCACGAAGGTTAGTTCATGCTCGCGGCCATACTCGTGGGCGAATTCGGCTGCTTCTTCGAGTTGCGTCCCCTTGAGGAGGACGGTGGCGCCGTGCCCGCGCGTATTCTCGACTTTCACCGTCGGAGTCGGCTCCGGCATCACGATAAAAGCCGGAATCCCGAGGCGTTGCGCATGATAGGCAACACCCTGCGCATGATTGCCCGCCGACATCGCAATGACGCCCTTGCTTCGTTCCTGATCGGTCAGCGTCAACAGCTTGTTCAACGCCCCGCGCTCCTTGAACGAACCGGTGAATTGCAGGTTTTCCCGCTTCAGCCAGACCTTCGCGCCGAACATGTCCGACAGCGTCCGGCTGCGGTCGAAGTCGGTCACCTCGACGGCACCCGCGATATTTTTCGCGGCCGCTTCGACCGACGCCAGCACCACTGCCGCGGTTTCGGCGGCTGCCTTTGCTGCTTGCCCGCCCTCAAATTTCGCGCCCAACCTGCCACCCTCATCTCGACGGGGCACGCCCCGCACAGCCGGTCAACTTGTCCGAACGGCACTTTTCCTTTGCCCGGACCCACCCACAGTGGCTACAAAGTTTCGAAATCACAACAACCACGACTTCAGGAAGTGTTGGTCAAAAAAAACAACCACGACTTCAGGAAGTGTTGGTCAAAAAAAACAACCACGACTTCAGGAAGTGTTGGTGAGAGAGAAACCAACACGACTTCAGATCGTCAACACTGCGCAAGCTTATGTTGAGCATGGAAGGTTGTCAGTAGCGACGCCCGTTGCCAGGTGTCAAATGATGACGACAGGCAAGCTCGTCCCGGCACGCCGAGAGTTGCTGTTGAAGAACCAATTCCCCAAGATGAGGAGCGAGAAATATGGCCAAGGTTGCATTCATCGGGTTGGGCGTCATGGGTTACCCGATGGCCGGCCACCTCCTGAAGAAGGGTGGCCATGACCTCACCGTCTACAACCGCACGTTTGCCAAGGCCGAGAAGTGGGTCGGCGAACACGGCGCCGGCCGCGCTGCAAAGACGCCCGCCGAAGCCGCCAGGGATTGCGATTTCGTCTTCTGCTGCGTCGGCAATGACGACGACCTGCGTGCCGTCACGCTCGGCGAAAGCGGGGCTTTCTCCGCCATCAAGGCCGGCGCTGTCTTTATCGACAACACCACGGCCTCCGCCGACGTCGCCCGCGAGCTCTATGCCGCCGCCAAGGTCCACGGTTTCGACTTCATCGACGCCCCCGTATCCGGCGGCCAGGCCGGCGCCGAGAATGGCGCGCTGACCGTCATGTGCGGCGGTGAAGAAGCCGTTTTTGCGCGCGCCGAGCCGGTCATTTCGGCCTATGCGCGCATGGTCAACCTGATCGGTGCACCCGGCGCCGGCCAGTTGACCAAGATGGTCAACCAGATTGCCATCGCCGGCCTCGTTCAGGGCTTGTCGGAGGCCATCCATTTCGCCCAGAAGGCCGATCTCGATGTGACCAAGGTGATTGCGACGATCTCCAAGGGCGCCGCCCAGTCCTGGCAGATGGAGAACCGTTGGGAAGGCATGACGGCCGGTAGGTTCGACTACGGTTTCGCCGTCGACTGGATGCGCAAGGACCTCTCGATCTGCCTCGACGAAGCCCGCCGCAACGGCGCCAGCCTGCCCGTCACCGCGATCGTCGACCAGTTCTATTCGGAAGTGCAGAAGATGGGCGGCAGCCGCTGGGATACCTCAAGCCTGATCGCGCGCCTCAACGCCGCCGACCGCAAGCTAGTGTAGCGCATCTAACGTTTGGTACCCATTAGCGGCTGGCGTATCGACCAAACGTTAGATGCAAAAGCTACACTAGAGCAACATCCGATCTGACGGAATCGCTATCAGCGATTCCCGGATCGGATAAAGTTGCTCTAGAATCATGGATGTAGAGCATTTTCATCCGACCACTAAAACGCCAATGCGTTTCCGTGTGATCGGATAATGCTCTAGAATCATACAGTTGCTAGTGTTCCTTATGGTTCTGACATTTGCTCTGCACAGTGCCGCAAGAGAAACAAATGGCAGAACCGGAACACTAGGTTAAGCGCGAGGCAGCAGTCGTGAGCGATCCCGCAGCCGTTGATCCGGCCGGCGATGACCCTGAGGCCAGGGCGCTGAAGGAAGCCATGGCCGCCGTCAATCCCGTCTACCAGTGGCTCGGGATCGTGATCCTGCGCGCCGGCACGCAAAGCGCCCGTTTCGCCATGGACGTCAAACCCCAGCACGCCAATACCTTTGGCGTCTGCCACGGCGGCATCGTCTTCGCGTTTGCCGATCTTGCCCTCGGCTTCACATGCAACGCCCGCGGCGAGCGCGCTGCCACGGCGGATGCGTCGATCGACTTTCTCAAGCCCGTGCCGCTGGGCGACCGCCTGATCGCCGACGTCACCTTGACCGCGCTCAGCGGGCGAAATGCCTACTACGGCGTCCACTTGAGCCTTGCCAGCGCTCCCGGCGTCCCGGTCGGACTTGTCCGTGGCCGCATGCGCATAACCGGCGGTCCGCTGCTCCCGTCCTCGTGAATCCGCGTGCACGTTTCGGGATCGGGCAACAGTTCGGGCACGCTTTCTGGCGCCGGCGTCGCGTTTCAGCGCTTGGTTTGATTGCCCTTGCCGGCGGGAAGCGCGAAATGCAGCGGCAGCGCCGTCGTGTATTTGATCTGCTCGATAGCGAAAACCGACGACACCTTGGCGATCTCTATCCGGGAAATCAGTTTTTTGTAAAACTTGTCGTAAGCGGCGATGTCCGGCACTACCACGCGCATCAGATAGTCGATCTCACCCGCCATCCGGTAGAACTCGACGACCTCGGGAAAGTCCACCACGGCCTCGTGGAACCGCTCCAGCCACGCGTTACTGTGCTGGTCCGTCTTGATCTGCACGAAGACCGTCACGCCGGCGTTGATGCTTTCCGGATCGAGCACGGCGACCTTGCGCTTGATGATGCCGGCCTCTTCCAGCTTCTGAATGCGCCGCCAGCACGGCGTGGTCGACAGTCCGACCTCCTTGCCAATCTCCGCGACAGCCCGGGTCGCGTCCTCCTGCAAAACACGCAGAATCTTGATGTCCATCTCATCGAGCATCAACCTCCCCTTTCTGTAACGGCACCTGCTTTGGGATCGGCAATCCTCCGACGATTTCTGAAGAAGCCAGCCAAATATGCGTGATCCGGCCGAAGCAGCATTGAGATAAAGCAATATTGTCTTTAGACGTGAGACTCGAAATTACATCACGTACGAAAAATAGATCTTACGCAACACCAAATTCACGGCATCGACTAAAACCGTCCCCAGTTCGTCAACCGATCAAGACGATCCCAGGATCCGGCCTACCAGGGCACGCAGATCCGGCAGCAGTTCGGCTTCAAACCAGGGATTGCGCTTGAGCCACGCGTTGTTCCGCCAGGAGGGATGCGGCAGCGGAACCATTCTCGGCCCGCCTTCGCGATCGAACTGCCGCCACCCGGCCACCGTCTCACTCAATGTTCTGCGATTGCGCGGCCCCAGATGCCAGGCTTGCGCATACCTGCCGACCAGCAGCGCCGCCTGCAGGCTTGGCAATTCGTCCAATACGCGCTGGCGCCACTGCGGGGCGCATTCGCTTCGTGGCGGCAGATCGGCACCCTTCGCGGAGTAGCCCGGAAAGCAAAACCCCATCGGCAGCACCGCGACCCGCGCGGCATCGTAGAAGTCTTCCTCGCTGATCCCCATCCACGATCTCAGCCGCACACCTGAAGGATCGGTGAAAGGGCGACCGCTTATATGCACCTTGACGCCCGGCGCCTGGCCGAAGACGCCGATCCGTGCAGTTCTGGAGACTTGCAGGACGGGGCGTGGGTCGTGCGGCAGGGGCGGTCCGACCGGCTGCTCCACGCAAAGCCGGCAGGCCTTGATCTCACGACAAAGGTTCTTCAGGCCGTTGCCGCCGGCCATGCTTCGTCCATCCGCCATCCCGCCTTCCGCAAGAGCAACATCTGATCTGACGCAATCGCCGAAGGCGATTTCCCGATCGCATAAAGTTGCTCGAGAATGATCTAGCTAGACCTCGATCACCAGGCCATCGTGGGCAATCATCACGCGCGGTTCCTCGACGTCCCGCAGGTGTGCCAGCATCGGCCGGCTCATATGTGTCAGAAGAATCCGCCTGGCCGTGATATCGCCGAGCTTTTCCCGCAGCGCCAGCCAGTTCGTATGGTAGCGCAGCCCAGGCTGGTAGGCAAAACACTCGTTGATGTGCAAATCGGCACCTTCAGACAGTTGAAACAGCCCGTCGACCCATTCCGTGTCGCCGGAATAACTGAGCACCTTGTCGCCGAATTCGAAGCGCAATCCGTGCGATGGAGCGCCCGATGGATGACAGACTTCTATCGCCGAACAGCTGAGCCCGCGCCAGTCGAACGTCGCCGCCGTATCGTGTTCGTGGAACTGGAGTTCGAAGTGGGTCTCTTTTCCGGTACTGCCTGGAAACAGCGCTTCCGCGGTGGTCAGATAGCGGGCTTCGATGCCCTGCGGCCCGACGATGATGAGCGGTCGTGTTCGCTTCTCCACATGCCGGGCATAGAGCACCCACCAGATCAGACCTGCGAAGTGATCGCCATGCAGATGCGAGATGAAGATGGCGTCGACGCCTACCGGATCCAGTCCGGCTCGCTCCATCCCGATCAGGCTGGACGCACCGCAGTCGATGAGAAAATTGAATTCCCCCGTCGCCACATGAAAACACGTCTGGAGTCGTCCGCCCGAGCCGAATGCATCGCCTGAGCCGACTATGGTCAGCTTCATTGTTTGTGTCCTGTCCAACCCTGCCAGTCAAAAGTGCGGGCACACACGATAGATCGTCTGTTCCCCAGGGAACAGGCAACAAAGCGCGACGGCCGCAAAAAGCCGCAGGGAGGTGATTTTTTCCTTACCGGTCGGACGCTCGTGCAGCGCATCTGACGCGTGCTACCCGCTCGCGAGCGGCCTCGCAGCAAACGCTGCAACGCCTTTTCCATGTTGGCTTCCCCGATTCTCTGACGCGGGACCTCCCGCTCGCTCATGCCGGGATGCTGGCGGAAGGCCTCGGCGACAGCAAGAAAGAACCCCGGCTCGGCCCGGCGATTCCACATCCCGATTCGTGCCTCTTCAATAGGCGCCGCCTATGATTTTCATAATCGTTACCTCACCTTTGATCCGCCAGATAGATCGCAACCCCGGTCCCGGTAGAAAGGCGTCGGTTTGGAATTCAGCAGCCCGCCCGTCAAAATACAGCCGAGAACATCATAGACCATACGTGATCTTTTTTTCGCGATTTACCGGATCGTAATAAGTTGTTCTGTTATCAGCACGGCGAAAGTCAGAACCTTTCGCACCCATTCTTTGATCACAACCCAATATTGCGTTCCCTGCGCCAATCCCGGGGCGGTGTGAATTCCCCGGCCCAAAGCCCTTTTCCGCCGGTCTTCGCTGCTTTCTCCTCATCGCGAAACCGGCCGTAGGCCACCGCAAAGCCTTGCGCTACCATTTCCCGGTTGAGGTCGATGTTACCCGCCTTGCACAACGCGAGTAGTCGGTCGTGCTTGTCGATTTCGAGGCCCTTGCAGAAGACTTTCCCGCCTCCGATCAAGCGTTGCAGGAGTTTGCGCGCCTCTTCCCCGCACGCGTATTCGCGGCCGTCGCGACGGCAGGATTGCCTGCCCTCGGGCGCATCGATGCCTTGCATGCGCACTTCCCGGCCGGCAACATGAAGGCTATCCCCATCGATAGCGCGCGCCGTGCCCTCGACATCCACAACCCGCCCGGCGGGCCTCAAAGCGTCAAACAACAGACCGATCAAAACGAGCACAAGTCCGGCCCATTTCAATGCGCCGCGCCTGCTGAAGAGTTGTAAAGCCCGTTTCATAATGTTGCCATATCGGATTGTATCAATTTGATAAACGATAAGTTAGTGAATTTGGTAGAAATTAACCGGCATCGAATGATAGGATATCGAATCCTGTTGCCAGACTCGTGTTTTGGATCGGACGCTTGGAGTCCGGGTGCAGTTCGTCAAGCGGCTATGAATCCGGAACGAAGACAAAAACTTGACTGGTTTTCCGGCGGTGACGCTTCGGCAAAGAAGTGTCGGAGTTGGAATACTGGTCATTCTATCTCCTGCAATCACGGCATTCGATAATAAAGAACCGCCCGAATTGGGAACTGCGAACCGGATGGATAAGTCGGTGAAATCCGAAGAAATCGCTCGGCTGAGAGGCCGCCGCGAGGCGCGCAGGCGATCGAGCGAGCAACTGCGCACCATCCGCACCCAATTGTCGACGGGTTCGACCGTCAAGCCGGAGTTCGAGTACGAACTTCTCTCGATGTTCGTGCGCAACGAGATTGCGGCCGCCGCAACCATGCCGGCGCTTTCGATCATCCTGTCGATTGCCTCGATGCTTTGGGCGACCCCGCTCGAAGCAGCCCTCTGGCTGGTCCTCGTCATCTCCTCCAAAGTCTTCCTCCTGGAGTTGTGCCGCCGCTTCATAGCCTTGAGCCAGGCCGACGTCGACATTCGCGTCTGGCGCCGCCGCTTTGTTTTCGCCGAGTTGCTGAACGGCATGACCTGGGCCGGGTTCGCGCTGGTTGGGATCTCGAACTACGCCACCGCCAGCGATTCCCTTTTGTTCTCCTCCCACGTCTTCATCTTCGCGATGCTGATCGTGATCCTGGCAATCCGCATGACGTTCGCTTCGACGATCATGCCGATCATGCACGCCGGCACGATCCCGATGACGACGGCCGTCGTCGGTCGCCTCGTCATGCTCGGCATTCTCGTCAACGACCCGCTCTATTACGCGCTGGCGTCGATGGCCGTTGGCGTTCACCTCTATTTCGTGTTCCTCGCCGCCGGACTGCACTCGACGGCGCTGGCAATGCTCGAGTTCCGCTCGCAAAAGGACCTGCTCATCGCCGAGCTCGAGGAGGAGAAGTCGATCTCGGACGAGGCCCGTCGCAGGGCGGAATCCGCCAACAAGGCCAAGTCGCGCTTTCTGGCCACGATGAGCCATGAGTTGCGCACGCCACTCAACGCGATCATGGGCTTCTCCGAGGTCATGAAGCAGGAAGTGCTCGGTCCCATGCCGAACGCCACCTATCGCGACTATGCCGACAGCATCCATGCCAGCGGTAGTCATCTCCTGCATCTGATCAACGAAATCCTCGATCTCTCGCGCATCGAAGCCGGCAAGTACGACCTCCACGAAGAACCCCTGCGCCTCGCCGATATCGCCGACGACTGCAACCGCCTGCTGGCGCTGCGCGCGCAAGGCAAGGGTCTCGAAATCGTCGAGGATTACGCCCCCGGTCTCGATCAGATCTGGGCCGACCCGCGCGCCATCCGCCAGATCTGCCTCAATCTCATCTCGAACGCTCTCAAGTTCACCCCGCGCGGCGGCTACATCTTCGTTTCCGTCCACCCCACCAGTGAGGGTGGCCAACGCCTCAGCGTGCGTGACACCGGCCCGGGCATTCCCAAGGAAGAGATCCCCAAGGTCCTGCAGGCATTCGGCCAGGGCTCCTTGGCGCATCAGACTGCGGAAGGCGGCACCGGTCTCGGCCTGCCGATCGTCAAGAACCTCATCGAACTGCACGGCGGGCGCTTCGAATTGCATTCCGAACTGCGCAAGGGTACGGAAGCCATCGTCTATATCCCGCCCAAGCGCGTCCTGCAGGCCGTCGGCCCGCTGCAGCCCTTCGGCTTTGAGCGGCATCGCGAAAACGTCTCGACCCGCCGACCGCGCCTCGTCAATTCGCCGGCCCACGCCGAGCAACGATCGACACGCGCGCCAAGCTACGCCCGCGCCTGACTGTGGCAGCCGTGTTGCAACGGCCGTCCAGGGCCGAAAGTCGTTTGCTGGGCAGCAGCCACCGGCAGCGGTATGATATCCCACATGACCGCACGGCGGCGCCCACTTTGACGGCCGCGAACCGCAACCCTGAGACAACGCCAAGGATCTGACATGCTCGGCTGGCTTGCCCTGCTTTTCGCCCTCCTCGTCGCCCTGTTCTATTTCCTCACCGGCGAGGGCAGCAGCGTTTCCGAACTTTCCGGAACCGAACGCTGGATGTTCATCGCAGCCGGCACGATGTTCGTGTTCTACGCGCTGTTGATGCTCGCTAGGACCACCAACCGGCTCGGCCAGTCGCTCAAGCAGCTTGGCATCTGGGCCGGACTGATGCTCCTCCTGATCGCCGGCTACAGCTACCGCGGCGAACTCGGCGATATCGCCTATCGCGTCACAGGCGAATTATCTCCTCCCGGCACCAGCCAGCAACTGACTGAACCCGGCGGCGACATTGCCGTTCGTCTGCGTCGCCGCTCGGATGGCCACTTCGTGGCGCGCGGCGCCATCAACGGCGCGATCACGACCCTGCTCGTCGACACCGGCGCATCGACGGTTGTCCTGAAGCCTGCCGACGCCGAACGCGCCGGCATCGACGTCAAGAGCCTCGCCTTCACCGCCCCCGTCTCCACCGCCAACGGAACCACCTTCGCCGCCCCCATCCGGCTGCGCTCGATCGATGTCGGCGGCATCGTCCTCGAAGACATCGAAGCTCTCGTCACCAGGCCCGGAAGTCTTAACGAGAGCTTATTGGGTATGAGTTTTTTAAGACGTTTGCGCTCTTATGAGTTCTCGGGCGATTTCCTGACGCTCCGGAGCTAGGCCATGGCCTGCGGCCCCGGCGCTTGATTCCAGTCACCGGGCGCAAAGTATGACGAGTGCAACCCGCACGCTGATGGGCGAAATCTTGAGCTGGGCAGTCGTTGCTGTCGTGCTGGCCTACGCCATGGCCAACTTCGAATCCGTCAAAGGCTTCACCGCGACGCTTCTCGGCATCGAACTGCCGCAGGACGGCGAAGCCGCAGCGACGGTGAAATCGGCGAATGCCCTGAGCCAGGCCCCTAACAGCCGCCCGCTAGGCTACGTCGAGTTGGCGGCCGACGGCAGCGGCCATTATCGCGCCGATCTCGAGATCAACGGACGCAGCGTCGGCGCCATGGTCGACACCGGCGCGACGGTTGTCGCAATGAGCCATGAAGACGCCCGGCGCGCCGGCATTGTGCTGAGTTCGAATGACTATACGCACCGGGTCCGCACAGCCAACGGCATCGCCAAGGTCGCGCCCGTTACGTTGTCGCGCGTCCGCCTCGGTGACATCACGGTGCGCAATGTCGAGGGCGTCGTCACCGAACAGGGCGCCATGGACGGCACGCTCCTTGGCATGTCCTTCCTCAGCCGCCTGTCCCGCTTTGAAATTCGCGATGGCCGCCTGATCCTCCAGGAATAGCGCCGCGCAAACTTGTCCGTGACCGCAATCAGGCCGCAGCCATCTCCGCTGCGGACCAATTCCTTGTCTGCGCCGCACAAGCCGGTTAAGTCGGAGGCGAAACCGCCGCCACCGGGTGCCAACCTTGAGCAATGACGCCGCCAGTTCCCTTGCCGCGATACGTGACGCCAACCCCGGCTGCCCGTTCGTGGTTGCCCAACTCGGCCAATCCCTCGACGGCCGCATCGCGACCGCGACCGGCGAGAGCCGCTGGATCAACCGCGATGCAGCCCTCGATCACCTGCACCGCCTGCGTGCAGAGGTCGACGCCGTCGTTGTCGGCATCGGCACCGTGTTAGCCGATGATCCTCTTTTGAATGTCCGCCGCGTTGCGCTCCCCCCCGGAAAACGCCAGCCCGCCCGCGTCGTCATCGATCCTTCGGGCCGCTTGCCCGCGACTGCCAGGCTGCTTGCGGACGACGGCGCCGAAGTCCTCGCCATCAACGCCGGGGATTGCAGCGCCACGTCGCCCTGCCCGGTGCTGACGATGCAACGCAACGCCAACGGCCTGTGCCCCAGGGAGATCGTCACGCAGCTGTTCAACCGCGGATACAGACGGCTGCTGGTTGAGGGCGGCGCATTCACCATTTCGCGCTTCATCGACGCTGGCGCGGTCGACCGCCTGCACGTTCTGGTGGCCCCATTGATCATCGGTTCGGGACAGACCGGCATCGAACTGGCGCCGGTTGCGAAGCTAAACCAGGCCTTGCGCCCGCCGACCCGCGTTCACGTGCTCGTCGACGGCGACGTCCTTTTCGATTGTGATCTGGCCGGAGCCCGTGCAAGTCTTGAGAAATTGTCCCGTTGACAGAACAAAGCGATCGAGGAACTGACGATGCCGAGGACGAACATCCCCACCGTTGAAACGACTTCGGGCGCGATCGAGGTCTATACCCCGGCCGCCCGCGCCTTCCACTGGATCGTCGTGGCGCTGATCGCCATCCAGATCCCCGTCGGCCTTTACATGACATATCGCGGCGGCGCGTTGAACATCTGGGATGCGACCACCAACAATCTCTACTCCGCCCACAAACTTTCCGGCGCCATCATCCTGTTGCTGGTGATCGCCCGCCTCGTCTACCGGCTGACCGCTGGCGCACCGCACCCGGAACCAACCATCGAACCCTGGCAGCGCATCGTCAGCGAAATCAACCACTGGGCGATTTACGGGCTGCTGCTGGTGGTTCCCATCCTCGGCTACCTCGGCGTATCGATGTTCCCGGCGCTGAATCTCTTCGGCCTGTTCGACCTTCCTGCCCTGACCGCTCCTGACAAAAAGCTGTCCGAGACGCTCTTCGAATACCACAAACTCGGCGCCTGGACGCTCCTCGGGTTGATCGCCATGCATATCGGCGCAGCGCTCTATCACTACTTTATCCGCAAGGATAACGTGCTTGGCCGCATGTTGTCCGCCGCGCTCCGCAAGCCTGGTCGTTGACCAGCGCCCCCCCAGGGCGAGGCCGATAAGCTGATTGTGCGAAAAACTAAACAGGCATCGCCAGGGTGTCGGTGTGACCGATATAGACGCCGCTCAGTTGGCGCGACGCCCAGGAATGAAGCGGCGCCGCATCGATGCCGCCGATCTCCGTCACGGCGGCCGCATGCCCGGCCTGGACCTCATCCATGAGCGCCTGATCGCCGCGCCCGAGTTCCCACGGACTGTCGCCTTCCTGCACGCTGTATTCGGCGAACTGGAACTGATCCGACAGGTGAATTGGCGCCATCGGCCCAGCGGCGACTCCAAAACCCTTATCGGTCAACTGGTGGCGATGAAAAGCTGACGTCACGGCGTTATCGGCGGGATGATGCGGTTGCCAGCGCGAAATGCCGTTGTAGGTCAAGACCGTGTAGAAGACTGCCCGCCGCTCTGCCACCGCTTTCGCAAACCTGCGAATGAAGGCTTCGGACGCCAGGTCGAAAAACGCCGCCGCCGTGACAAGGTCGCAGGTTTCGCCCAGAGCCGCGTCGAGATCGGCGGAAAGATCGGCCTGCCGGAACGCGACCGTGATGCGCTTGTGCCCCTTTTCGAGGCGGAGTTCGCCGCCCGCCGCATGCGCGGCATCCGCCCACGCCGCGAGTTCGACCCGTGCCGATTCGAGCAGGCCGGCGTCGTAATCGACCAGTGTCCAGCTCTGCTTATCCGGCAGCAGGTCCGCCGTGCCGCGCAGGTTCGAACCAGTGCCGCAGCCGATGTCGGTGACGCTGACCTTTTCGCGCAGGGCGAGGCGCCCCGACAGAGCTTCGGCCAGGCCGGCATTGCGCGATCTGTGATCGGCGGCTTCGCGCAGCTTCAGCCAGGCGCTTGAAAAACCGGTCATTGAGCACTTCCCGAATTGACGTAGCCACACACACCGAGCCTTTGCCCGTCCCCGCGACGGTCCAATAAGCGATGCGCCGTTTAGACTTTGAGGCCCATGATCACGGCCGCGACCCGGCGCGCCGTTTCGTTCCAGGTCGGAAGTTTTCGCCCCGCTTCCCAGGACGCATCCGATAGCCGGGCTCTGAGCTTGCGCTCCTTGAGCATGCTCTCGAGGGCTCGCGTCAGCGCTTCGGCATTGCCCGGAGGCACCTTGATCGCCGCGCCTTCTGGAACCGTTTCGATCGCCGCCACGCCGGTCGTACAGACGATCGGCAGGCCGCGCGCCATCGCTTCGCCAAGTACCATGCCGTACCCTTCGAACAGCGAAGGCAGGATAAAGATGTCGGCGCTTTCGTAGTAGCGATCGAGCGTCGCCGGCACCACGACACCAGCAAGCGTCACGCGTTCCTCCATGCCCGCGGCTGCGACTTGAACCTTGAGCGCCGCCGTCGCAATGCTGTCGCGATCGCTGGCTCCAGCAATCGTCAAGCGCCAGTCGAGATCCTTGAGCGGCTCCAGCGCCGCAATCAGCACGTCGTAGCCCTTGCGCGGCGTCACGGTACCGACGCTCAAAAGTTGCATCGGCGTTCCCGTTCCCGTGGCCCTTGGGGCGGGATCGGTCCCCGGCTCGGCGACTGTAATCGCCTGCGCAGAAACGCGAAATTCGCTCGCCAGGATGCGCTTCGTCACCGCACTCGTGACGATGACCTCGTCGACCAGCGCCAGCGCCTTCGTCTCGCTCAGTTTCAGTTCGTCGCGGCGCGCGTCCGACAGCCCCGATTCGAGCGCCAGGGGATGATGCACCAGCGCGATGATCCGCTGTTCGATGCCCTTTACGATGTCTTCGGGCAGCGCGCCGAACGCAAGCCCGTCGACCAGCACGGTCGCATCCGCGGGAAGCTTGCCGAAGATCTTGGCGACGCTGGCGCAGTCCTTCGCCGACGGCGCCGGAAAACTTCCCGGCAGCGCCACATGCGTCACGGCGACCCCGAACGACGGCAGTTCGGCGATCAGCCTGCGGTCGTAGCCGTACCCGCCGGTCGGCGCGTCGATATCTCCTGGAACAGCAAAATAGACTTCAGTCACCGACGGGGCCCTCATAGGTGGCGCGAGCCAGATCCGTTTCGTGCAGTGTGACCCGGATTTTCGCGATGCCTTGGCCGTCTTCGCCAAGTTTTCCCGAACCGGCAGCCTCCACCAACTGGTCGAAAATGTACTTGGCGAGGAATTCGGTTGTCGTCAGCTTGCCGGCAAATTGCGGCAGTTCGTCGAGGTTTTTATAGCCAAGCGGCGTCAGGGTTTCGCTGAGGACGCTGAGCGCCGCGCCAATATCGACCACCACGTTCTGCTTCGTCAGCTTGGAACGGTAGAACGCGACGTCGACGACGAAAGTTGCCCCATGCAGATGCTGGGCAGGGCCGAAAAACGGATCGGGCAGCGAATGGGCGATCATGATGCGGTCGCGGACTTCGACGGAAAACATGTGGCTTGCTCCTGTTGAGGGGATGGCGCGTTCCGGTCAGGTGTAGCCGATCACGGGGGCCAAGGCAGTCGATTCGGGACTGAGAATGCCCGGAAGAAGTTCCGGAGCATCCTCGAAGGCTATCTCTTCGTTAACGAGCAGGTCTAATTCAGGGCGATCCAGCAACTCCATCGCCGCCGCGATCCTGCGTCCGTAATCCCAGCGCGGCCGCCGCGAGGCCGCCACCTTGCCGACCTGCGACGAGATGAGTTGCAGCCGCCGCGAATGGAAGGCGCCGCCGAGCGGAGCCGCAACCGGCTTGGCGCCGTACCAGGACATTTCGACGACCCGGCCTTCGAGCCCGGCAAGGCCGAGCGCCGTCGCCAGCCCCCCGGGAGTTGCGCTGGCGTGGAAAACCACATCGCGGTCGTCGGGCAGCTTGTCGCCAGGCACCGCGAATCTGGCCCCGAAGGCTTCCGCGATCGCCGCCCGCCCGGGATTGCTATCGATCACGATCACATCAGCTCCAGGCAGGCGTGCGGCCAGATAGGCGGTCAGCAGACCGACAACCCCCGCGCCGACGACGGCAATACTGTCGCAGGGGCCGCTTGCCGCATCCCAATGTGCGTTAAGTGCTGTCTCCATGTTGGCAGCCAATGTAGCCCGTCTGGCAGGCACATTGCATGGGACCTCCGTGAGTGAATCAAGCGTTGCCAGGAACCGGTCCTGATGTGGATGCAGGCAGAAAAACGTGCGCCCGATCAGGTCTTTAGGCCCCTCCTCGACAATTCCTGTCGCGCAATAGCCGTATTTTACTGGGAATGGAAAATCGCCGACCTGCAGCGGGGCACGCATCGACTGGAACTCGCTCTCGGGAACGTTCCCGGAGAAGACGAGCCGCTCGGTCCCCCGGCTGACGCCACTGTAAAGAGTCCGCACCAATGCCATGTCATGTGATGGAACTTCGAGCCGCTCCGAACGTAACTCAACCTTCAGCGGTTCCGCGTACCACAAAGCCCGCGCGGCGACGTGATTCGCAATTCCAACTCGTGACGTTGTTGGCTTGGTCATGAAGGCCACCTGCCGGAGGAGCTTGAACAGAGCCCGCGGCGGATTAGAGAGATGAGACTATGAGCCATACCGTCGAAACCGCTTCCAAGCTATCGGTTGCCCCGCGTCGCCCAAGGCTTAGCCTGCCGACCCGCCTCCAGTCCATCTCGGACCTGCGCCGGCGCCGTATCATCTTCCTGTCGCTCAACTTCGTCAGCTACGTCGCCCTCCTTACCGGCGCCGCCCAGCTGATGAGTGCGGGCGGCTGGACGCCGGTCGACATGATCATGTTCGCCTGCTTCGCCATCGGCACCCCTTGGGCCATTCTCGGCTTCTGGAACGCCGTTATCGGCCTCTGGCTCCTGCACTTCCACGCCAACCCCGGCAAGACGGTCGCCCCCTATGCCCGCGCCGGCGACGCCGACACGCCGCTGTTCGTGAAGACCGCGGTTCTGATGACGCTGCGCAACGAGGACCCGGCCCGCGCCATCGCCCGGCTGAAAACGGTCAAGGAAAGCCTCGACCGCACCGGCCACGGCAAGGCCTACAGCTACTTTCTCCTGTCCGACACCAACGTTGCCGAAGTCGCGCAGGCCGAAGAACGCCTCGTCGCCGAATGGCAGGCCTCGACCGCCGACGGCGACCGCATCTTTTATCGCCGCCGAACCGACAACTCCGGCTTCAAGGCCGGCAACGTCCGCGATTTCTGCGAGCGCTGGGGCGCCGGCTACGATCTCATGCTGCCGCTCGACGCCGACAGCCTGATGTCGGGCGACGCGATTGTCCGCATGACGCGCATGATGCAGGCCCATCCGCGTCTCGGCATCCTGCAGAGCCTCGTCGTCGGCATGCCCTCTGCGAGCGCCTTTGCGCGCATCTTCCAGTTCGGCATGCGCCACGGCATGCGCTCCTACACGATGGGCCAGGCCTGGTGGGTTGCCGATTGCGGCCCGTTCTGGGGCCACAACGCCTTCGTGCGCATCCGCCCGTTCAAGGTGCACTGCGAATTGCCGGTGCTGCCGGGCAAGCCGCCGCTCGGCGGGCATATCCTCAGCCATGACCAGGTCGAGGCCGTGCTTATGCGCAAGGCGGGTTATGAAGTCCGCGTGCTCCCCTGCGAGATCGGTTCGTGGGAAGAGAACCCGCCGACCATGATCGATTTCATCAAGCGCGACGTGCGCTGGTGCCAGGGCAACATGCAGTACGCGAAGCTGCTTGGCTTGCCGGGCCTGTTGCCGCTGAGCCGCTTCCAGCTTGCCTGGGCCATGTTGATGTTCGTCGGCATCCCCGCGTGGACGCTGATGATCGCGCTGCTGCCCGCCGCCGCTTATGAAGCCCAGTCGGTCGCCGACTATCCCGTCGGCCTCGCCATCGGCCTCTATGTGGCGTTCTTTGCGATGTACCTGGCGCCGAAGATCGCCGGCCTCATCGACGCGACATTGACCAAGGGCGGCATGAACAGCTACGGCGGACCGCTTCGTTTCCTGGCAAGTGCCGTCATCGAGCTTGTCTTCTCGTTCCTCCAGGGTGCCGTTTCGACGATCCGAACGACCATCTTCATGATCGGCCTCGCATTCGGCAAATCGGTCACCTGGGGCGGCCAGTCGCGCGATGCCCATGGCGTATCGTGGGCGACCGCCTTCGAGAACTTCTGGCCTCAGACCCTGTTCGGCATCGTTGTCTGCGCAGCGCTCTACTACGTTTCGCCGACCGTCCTGCTGTGGAGCCTGCCGCTGACGCTCGGCTATCTCTTGGCCATGCCGTTCGCGGTGATCTCTTCGCAGCCTTCCGTCGGCCGCTGGCTGCAGCGTGTCGGTCTCTGCGGCATTCCCGAAGACTTCCGCACACCCGCTGAGATCCGCGCCCTCGACCGCCGCAATCAGACCGATGGTGACTTGCCCCTCTCCCAGCAAGCTGCGTAACTCCAACTATCAAACCGATCCGCGCTGGCGCACGGCGCGGATCTTTGTTCGTTGTGCTATCATCGCACGGTTTCTCAGCCGCTTTGATAGGCGCCTACCGAGGCTGACACCATGAACGAAAGAGTAAAAGCCATCCTGGATGATGCCCGCCGCCTTACAACCGCCGAGCGTCAGGAGCTGTTCGAACTCCTTGAAATCGAGTTCGACCGTGAGGCCGCAGATGCATCAGCCGGCGAAATCGCCGCCGCCTGGATGCGCGAGATTGAACTGAGATCGGAGCGTGCCGACAGCCGATCCGAAGTTTTTACGCCTGCCGAAAGCGTCTTGGCCCGCATGCAAAACCGACTTGCTCGAAAATGAGGGTCGTCTACCTCGACGCCGCCGAAGAAGAACTCCTGGCAGCACTTGACCATCTTCTCCATGCATCATCGTCCAAAGCCGTCGCAGAGGCCCTCGTCGCCGAAGTTGGCGAAGCCGAAAAACGTATTGGGGAACTTCCTGAAGCCCATCCACCGGCGGGTGAAGACGCGCGAAGATATCTGCTGAAGCGCTTTCCCTACCAGCTCATCTACCGGGTCAAGGGTGACGAAATTCAGATCTTGGCCTTCGCCCACCTGAAGCGTCGACCGGGTTACTGGCGTTTACGATGAACACCTGCCGGAGGCGTCGAATGACCAAGGAACATCAGCCATGCCGAGCGCCAAGGAATTAATCGAGCGGCTGGGTCGCGAATTCCCCAACCTGCGCCGCTCGCTCGATGTCTATTACGGCGATCCGGCGCGCGACGCTGCGATGGACCGGGTCTATGCCCGCTTCATCCGTCCTGGCGCGCTTGCCTTCGACATCGGCAGCCACGTCGGCGACCGCATCGGCTCGTTCCGCCGCCTCGGCGCGCGTGTCGTCGCTCTCGAACCGCAGCCCGACTGCGCGCTGGTGATCCGCGAGATCTACGCGGGCGACGCGGATGTCACGCTTGAAGAAGCTGCCTGCGGAGCAACCCCCGGCCGCCTGAGCCTGCGTGTCAACACCGCCAACCCGACAGTCACGACCGCGTCGTCCGAATTCGTCGCTGCGGCTGAAGGAGCTCCCGGCTGGCAGGGTCAGGTCTGGGATCGCGACATCGAGGTTCCCTCGACGACGCTCGATAACTTGATTGCGACCCATGGGCTGCCGGACTTCGTCAAGATCGATGTCGAGGGTTTCGAGGACGCCGTCCTGGCTGGCCTCTCGCCGCCGCTTCCCGCATTATCCTTCGAGTTCACCACCATCGGCCGCGACGTCGCCTATCGTTGTCTCGACAGACTGTCGGCTCTTGGCCCATACCGTTTCGATATCGCCCTCGGCGAATCCCAGGAGCTGACCTTTGGAGAAGGCCATGACGTCGATGCCACTCGGATGGCTGCGCACCTGCGCTCTCTCGCGCACGAAGCCAACTCCGGCGACGTCTACGCGACGCTGCCTCGATAGAACCGTTGCACCCATCGCAGCCCGGCTTGCAGGAGCCGTCTTCATCACGATCGCCGCCGCCGGACTTCTCCCTGGTTTGGCCGCCGCCGAAACCGCGCCAAAAGCCGATGCGCCCGCAGAGTTGGTGAAAACCGTTCCGGTCGGCGTCAGAATCGAGAACCGCTCCGAACCGGTGCTGTGCGCGGAAAAGGACAACGTCACGCTCACGTTCGCCCACCCCAAGCTCACCCATTTCAGAATTGAAGCCGCTCACCCCAGCTACATCAACACGCTGCAAAAGGACTCGTTTGCCCCCGATTGGACCGCCTGCGACATCGCCGCCGAAGCGATGTCAGAGCCTCCCCCCGAGAAGATCACTCTTTATGAGGACGTCAACATCTGGGTCGTCGGCTTCAGGTTTCCGAACTTCTGGCGCAAGCGCGATGTCCCCTTCCGCGTCGGCGGTAAGACATACGACGGGCTGCACCTCGTCCAGGTCTGGGTCCGCCACGACGAGCGCGCCGAAGAGGTTCTCGTCGTCTACCCGACCGACGGCTACTGGCGCGCCCGGCCGCTTCCGCCGAGACATCTTGGATGGAGCGCTTACGGTTCGTCCTTCATGGTCGGGCCGATCGAGGACGCGGGCCGCCCCGTCGTCAATCTCGCCAGCATCGGCTTCGATCCCAGGGATCGCAAATTCGCCCTCAAGTTTGCCGGCGGCGGTTTGGCGACCCTCGCCATGACCCAGCTCGATCGCGACGTGCAGGTCATCGACGTCGCCTTCGAAGAACCGATCAACGGCCCGCCGTTCGCAGCGCTGCGCTCGATGTACATAACCCGCTTCAACAACGACGTCGGGGAAGTCGCCGTCCTCGAAGACGGCGCCGCAGCCTGGCGCGAACAGCCGGTCATGGCCTTTGGCAACGCCGCCTCGGCGCACGAACTGTGGACCGGCCGGGTCTATCCCTCGCGCCACAACACTTCCGCCCCGGACATGGTGTTCCGCGATTTCGCGGCACCCGCGCCTGCCGCGCCGTCACCGGCTGCACCCGGCGCAGCCAACGCCACGCCCTCCGCGACGAAGCCCTGAGGGTTACCAGGCAAGGTGCGCCATCGCGGCCTTCGCCGTCGGCGAGTCCCGACCGAACAACGCTTTCAACCGCGCCGGGCAGATCGCCCCATCCTCGACGGTATCGTCGCGGTGAATACCGCCGGCGATAAAAAGTGCATCGACTCCAAACGCCTCTGCCCCCTTGAGGTCGGTGCGCACCGCATCGCCGATCACCAGTAGCCGGTTGCGGGCCACATTTTCCCCGCGCAGTTCCTGCGCCACATCCAGTGCCGTCTCGTAAGCGACGGCATGCGGCTTGCCGGCCCAGAAAACCTCGCCACCGATCTCCTCGTAAAGATCTCCCAGCGCGCCGGCGCACAGGTAGAGCCTGCCCCCGACATCGACGACGAGGTCCGGGTTGGCGCAAACGAACGGCAAGTCCCGTTCACGCGCCTCGGCGAGGAGAGCGCGGTAGTCTTCGGCTGCTTCGCTCGAATCGTCGTTCAGCCCCGAACATAGAATCGCATCGGCCGCCGACAAGTCTGGCCGCAGCGCACCGGCCTTGTCGAACAAGGCCGCGTCGCGGTCTTGCGGGCCGATTGCGTAAAGCCGTGCATATCCGCGCTCGGCAACATGGCGTAAGGCAATATCGCCGGATGACACGATTGCGTCGTAGGCTTCGCGCGGCAGGCGGCGCTCGTCCAGCATCCTGGCAACCTGGTGATTGGGCACCGGCGCATTGGACACGAGCACCACCGTCCCGCCCTTCCGGCGAAACCGCAAAAGCGCATCCGCCGCCGCCGGCAGGGCGGCGTGACCGTCATGCACGACGCCCCAAACGTCGCAGAACAGCACGTCATAGCGCTGCAGCAGGTCGCCCGCTTTTGCGATAATGGGCGGCACCATCGTTTGTGACATTCATGGATCCTGGCTGAATGGTCGTTGCGTGACCCCATATGGGGGCTAATTGGCAAGACCGAAAACCGGCCGCAACTTGATGCCGATAAGCGACCCGGCGAATGCAGCCGCAAACCACACCCAGCCATGCAGTGAGCCCGACGCGATGCCCCCAAGGAACGCGCCGATATTGCAGCCAAACGACAACCGCGCCCCGTAACCCATCAGCAACCCGCCGAGGATCGCTCCCGCAATGCTGACAGCGTTCGGCCACGGCCCCTTTCCGAAAGTGCCGGCAAGCCCGGCCGCCAGCATCGCCCCGAGAATCAACCCGACGTTCATCACCGATTGCTGGTTGGTCACCAGCGCGCCCATGAGGATATCCGACGACTTCGCCCAGCCCCAGAATTCGTAGGCGCCGATATCGAACCCGGCGAGCGAGGCGGCCGTCGCCCCCCACAGCGCGAACCCATACGTCACCGCCCAGGGGACACCCCCGACCAGCATCGTCGCGACATTCAACACGACGAGTGCGGCCCCCGCCCAGATGAGGCTCCACGGCCCCCGCCACATCCAGCCGTCGCGCGCGCCAGCCTGCGGCTCGCCGGCAGGCGGCCCCTTGTCCGGTCGATGGGCCCGCTCGAAAAGCACGATCAGCCACCATACAGCGGCAAGGCCGGCCAGCCCCAGAAGAAGCGCGCCCGGCACGCCGAATTCCGATGCAAGATTGACCGCGCCGATCCCCGGCAGTTGCCACCACGACCATTGCAGTGACGCCAGCAGCGAACCGGCGATGAACCCCGGCAGCGTAAACAGCATCCGCTTCGAACCGCCGCCGAGCGTGAACAATGTCCCCGAACCGCAGCCATTGCCGAGCTGCATGCCGATCCCGAACATGAACGCGCCGATCACTACCGTCAGGCTGACTGGTGCAATCAGGCCGCCGTATTTGGCTTCACCCGGCAGGTATCCCGCGATCATCGGCACGAAACAGATCATCGTCGCAGCGATCACCGCCAGTTGCGCCTTGAGCCCGCGCCCGTCCCCCCGCGTCACGATCGTCCGCCACCCCGACGTGAATCCGAACGCACCGTGCAGCAGCGCAAATCCGAGACCCGCACCGATCACGAACAGCACCGCCTTCTGTGTCGAAACCTGTGTCGCCAGCAGCCCGGCGCCAAGCGCCAGAAGCCCCAGCGCGACGAATACGGCAGGCTTATTGACACCGGCGAGGAGCGCAATCCTGCCGCCGCCCTGAACATGTTCGCTTTGCAGGTTCGCCATTCAATCCTCGGAAAATGGCAGGAGTTCCACGGTTGAAATCACGCCACGACCAGTGCGATCAAAACTTCCGACACGATTACAGCGATCCCGGCCAGAACACAAAGGCCACGCCCGGCGCGCGCCCTTGTCCACGCGATCGCCCAACCAGAAGCCGGAGAAAAATACTGTCCGATCGCCTTCAGCGGCGGATCCGGCGGCGCTGGAATGATGTGTCCGGCTGCGGTTGCGCCGCCTCGGCACCGCTTTCGAACGCAGCGCCTGCCGGCTGCGGATCGCGCCCCGCCGGTCCGCTCGCCACATCGTTCTTGGGCGCCTTGCAGCCCGTCAGCCACACGTCGAAAACCGGATGCTCGACGGCATTCAATCCGGGACTTTCCGCCAGCATCCAGCCTGTAAACAGACGTTCCGCCGTTCCGTCGAGCTTGGTTTCATCGATCTCGACGAACGAAGTGGTCTTTGGCCGTTCGGTCGGCGGTCGCGCGAAGCATACCCGCGGCGTTACCTTCAGCTGACCGAATTCAACGGTTTCGTTGATCGGCACTTCGAGTTCGGAGATGCGCGCCGTCACCTTGTCGAGCGCCGCGAAGACGGCAACGCCGTTCTCGACCCGCTCCGCCATCGCCGGCGTTGCGATCGCGACGACCATTAGGGCTGCGAAGAGGAGTGCGGATCGGCAAGCGACTGTCATGACGGTGAAGCTAGTGTTCCGGTTCCGACATTTGCCCCCTATCCGGGCACACCTGAGAGCAAATGTCGGAACCATAAGGAACACTAGCAACTCCATGATTCTAGTGTAGCTTCTGTATCTGACGTTTGATTGAGAGCCGAGCCGCTCGGGGGGGTATCAAACGTCAGATCCGCTACACTAGATCCCAATGATGACGGTTTGCGGACGTACGGGTCTCGAGCAGTCGATCCGGTCGCCGATCTCTTCGCCACAGCGCGGGGCGGCTGCGGTCTACTCCGGACGCCACGCCGAATAGTCGCCCGTAGCTTTGGGCCGCGATTGCGGCGTCAGAATGGAGCCGTCCGGGCGATAGGCTTGCGCGGTCCCGGTCATGTTCATTTCGTGCGGCTTCTGCCAGGGCTTGGCTTCGTAGTCTTCCTCGGTCGGCGGCGTGTCGACCGTATAGTGCAGCCAGCCGTGCCATTCCGGCGGCACCTTGGAAGCGTCCGCGAGATCCTTGTAGACGACGAACCGGCGCGGCACGCCGAGCGGCCCGACGCCGTTCTTCTGCAGATAATAGCGGTTGCCGAACTCATCGTCGCCAACGAACGACGAGGTCTTCCAGATGGTCCACCGGGTTCCCCAGGTATTGCCACCCCACCAGCTGAAGATTTCGCTGAAAATGCTCAACGCTCATGTTCCCGCGATTGTGGCCGTCGGCCGCTGCACCGGTAATGGCGCCAGCTTAGACCAGACACCCTGGGAATTGTCCATACGGCGGATCGGCGCGGCATCCCTGCCACACCCTGTACCCTCGGAATCGCGTTAGCATCAACTGCGAGCCCTGGAGTTATCCCGAGGTCTCCCGCGACCCAAACCGGCGCGGTTCGGGCGCAAACAACGGCGCCGCCGGAACTTCCCCTCAAGACATCCGCCCGCCCCCAACAGGTTATCCACAGCCTCCCAACATCTTGTGGCTAGCTGATGCAACAACACAAAATCACACAAGCAGTTGTATCAGGTGCTGTTGTCGCACCACGAATCGCCATAGCTTTTGACCTGTCCGCGACGGTTGTGTTTTGCCCCGTGCTTCACCGCCGGTGCCCGTCGCCCATGTCCCGCGTCGTTCCCAGATAATCAGCCATAGTTCGTTGCCTTCCTGCGCCCTCGCTGGCTTTGGGGAAACGAGATCGCTTGGCCAGTCATCATGCGTCCAGACAATAACGCAGCACCCCCTTGTTCGCCGTTGGTCCTGCCTACCTGACAGCTCTCTGCAGCCACGACTCTCGGTCGCTTGGCGCAGCATCACGACACTGGGGGACATTAATCTCATGAAGATCACGCGGCGTTTCACCGAAGCCGGAAAATCACCTTACGACCTTATCCCCTTCCGCCGCGCCACTTCGGAGATCCGCAATCCCGACGGCTCGATCGTCTTCAAGCTCGAAAATATGATGGTGCCCGAGCACTGGAGCCAGGTCGCCGCCGACATCATCGCCCAGAAGTACTTCCGCAAGGCCGGCGTGCCGAAGCGCCTCAAGCGCATTGAAGAAACCCAGGTCCCGTCCTGGCTGTGGCGCTCGCTCCCCGATGAGCGCGCACTTTCCGAACTGCCGCTTGCCGAACGCACCGGCGGCGAAAGCGATTCCCGCCAGGTCTTCGACCGCCTCGCCGGCACCTGGACCTACTGGGGCTGGAAGGGCGGCTACTTCACCACCGAGGACGACGCCCGCGCGTTCTTCGACGAGCACCGCTACATGCTTGCCATGCAGATGGCCGCGCCCAACTCGCCGCAGTGGTTCAACACCGGCCTGCACTGGGCCTATGGCATCGATGGTCCCGGCCAGGGTCACTACTACGCCGACCACGTAACCGGCGAGATCCGCGCCTCGACGTCGGCCTACGAGCGTCCGCAGCCGCACGCCTGCTTCATCCAGTCCGTCAGCGACGACCTCGTCAACGAGAACGGCATCATGGACCTGTGGGTGCGTGAAGCGCGCCTCTTCAAGTACGGCTCCGGCACCGGCACCAATTTCTCCAGCCTGCGCGGCGGCGGCGAAAAGCTTTCCGGCGGCGGCAAATCCTCGGGCCTGATGAGCTTCCTCAAGATCGGCGACCGCGCCGCCGGCGCCATCAAGTCGGGCGGCACCACCCGCCGCGCCGCCAAGATGGTCGTCGTCGATGTCGACCACCCCGACATCGAGGAATACATCAACTGGAAGGTCCGCGAGGAGCAGAAGGTTGCAGCCCTGGTTACCGGTTCGAAGATCTGCGAGAAGCGCCTCAGCGCCATTCTCAAGGCCTGCATCAACTGCGAGGCCGACGGCGACGATTGCTTCAACCCCGCGAAGAACCCCGCCCTCAAGCGCGCGGTGAAGGAAGCCCGCCGCGATCATGTTCCGGACAACTACATCCGCCGCATCATCCAGTTCGCCCAGCAGGGTTTCACCGATCTCAAATTCGAAACCTACAACACCGACTGGGATTCGGACGCCTACCTGACCGTCTCGGGCCAGAACTCGAACAACTCGGTGCGCGTCACCGACGACTTCCTGCGTGCCGTCGAGAACGACGCCGACTGGAACCTGACGAACCGCACTGGCGGGAAAATCTCCAAGACCGTCAAGGCCCGCGACCTGTGGGAACAGATCGGTCACGCCGCCTGGGCCTCCGCCGATCCCGGCATTCAGTTCCACTCGACGATCAACGACTGGCACACCTGCCCGGCTTCCGGTGAAATCCGGGCGTCCAACCCATGCTCGGAGTACATGTTCCTCGACGACACGGCCTGCAACCTGGCGTCGCTGAACCTGATGACTTTTCGTCGTGGTGGAACCGCGCAAGCATCAGCCGTCGCCGGAGGCGCGCAAGCATCAGCTGAAGACGACAAAAGCTTCGACACCGAGAGCTACGCCCACGCCTGCCGGCTGTGGACGATCGTGCTCGAGATCTCGGTGCTGATGGCGCAGTTCCCTTCGCAGCGCATCGCCGAACTCTCCTACCGCTACCGCACGCTGGGTCTGGGCTTTGCCAACATCGGCGGCCTCTTGATGGCTTCCGGCATCCCCTACGATTCGGAAGAAGGCCGCGCCATCTGCGGTGCCATCTCGGCAATCCTGACCGGCGTCTCGTACGCCACCAGCGCCGAAATGGCCGCCGAACTCGGGCCCTTCCCCGGCCATGCAGAGAACGCGGACGCCATGCTGCGTGTCATTCGCAACCATCGCCGCGCTGCCCATGGCGAAACCAGCGGCTACGAAAAGCTCGCCATGCCCCCGGTCCCGCTCGACCACGGTTCAATCAAGGACAAGCGCCTTGTCGAAGCCGCCACCAAGGCCTGGGACGAAGCCCTGGAACTCGGCCAGCGTCACGGCTTCCGCAACGCGCAGGCCTCCGTTGTTGCCCCGACCGGCACCATCGGCCTCGTCATGGATTGCGACACCACCGGCATCGAACCCGACTTCGCGCTCGTGAAGTTCAAGAAGCTGGCCGGCGGCGGCTACTTCAAGATCATCAACCAGGCCGTGCCCGAAGCACTGACCACGCTCGGCTACACTGAAAGGCAGCTCGCCGACATCGAAACCTATGCGGTCGGTCAAGCCACGCTCGTCGATGCTCCCTACATCAACCACAAGAGCCTGAAGGCAAAAGGCTTCGACGACGACGCCCTCGCCCGCATCGAAGGCGGCCTCGAAAGCGCATTCGACATCAAGTTCGTCTTCAACAAGTGGACGCTGGGTGAAGATTTCCTCACCGGAAAGCTCGGCGTGCCCGCCGAAAAACTCGTCGATCCGACTTTCGAACTGCTCGCCCACCTCGGCTTCAAGCGTAACGAGATCGAGGCCGCCAATACCTTCGTGTGCGGGGCGATGACGCTCGAAGGCGCGCCTCACATCAAGGCGGAACACCTGCCCGTTTTCGACTGCGCCAACCCGTGCGGCCGCATCGGCAAGCGCTATCTGTCGGTCAACAGCCACATCGACATGATGGCCGCCTCCCAGCCGTTCATCTCGGGCGCCATCTCGAAAACGATCAACATGCCGAACGACGCGACCGTCGCCGACTGCGCCGAATCCTACCTGCGCTCCTGGCGTCTGGCGCTGAAAGCCAACGCGCTCTATCGCGACGGTTCGAAGCTGTCCCAGCCGCTCAACTCCCAGATTCTCGGCGAAACCGACGAGGAGCAGGATGAGGCGCTGGAGCGGATGGCGAGCGACAAGCCGCAACTCACGCGCGCTGCCGCGGCGGCCGAAAAGATCACCGAGCGCATCGTCGAGCGCCTTGTTGCCCAGGGCCGCGAAAAGCTTCCCGGCCGCCGCAAGGGCTACACCCAGAAAGCCGTCGTCGGCGGCCACAAGGTCTATCTCACCACCGGCGAATACGAGGATGGCCGCCTCGGCGAAATCTTCATCGACATGCACAAGGAAGGCGCCGCGTTCCGCTCGTTGATGAACAACTTCGCCATCGCCATTTCGCTCGGCCTGCAGTACGGCGTGCCGCTCGACGAATACGTCGATGCGTTCACCTTCACCCGCTTCGAGCCGGCCGGCATTGTCACCGGCAACGAGACGATCCGCAACGCCACCAGCGTTCTCGATTATCTCTTCCGCGAACTTGCGGTCTCCTATCTCGGCCGCAACGACCTCGCCCACGTCGACCCGGGAGAAATGTCGGCAACCGCCATCGGCGAAGGCGAATACGCCGCTGACGCCGCCGCGGCTCCCTCGGTGCCCGCCGCCCGTGTCATCAGCCACGGCTTCACCCGCGGCGCACTGGCCGGCCGCATCGGTCCCGGCGGACGCTCCGCGGCAAGCGGTGTCGCCGACATCCAGCGCGAAGTGGCGACGGCTTTTGCCGCCGACACGACGACCGGCGGCGGCGCCAAAATGCTGAAGCAGACGACGACGGAAACGACGGTGATCGCCACTGCGGGCAACCTCGCCCTCAAGCAGGACGTCGTCGCCCACCGCATCGTCGAAGCCAAGATCAAGGGCTACGAGGGCGAAGCCTGCGGCTCATGCGGCAACTTCACGCTGGTCCGCAACGGCACCTGCTTCAAGTGCAACACCTGCGGCGGCACGAGTGGTTGCAGCTGAGAAAGGTTAATCGTCATGCTATGGAAGGATTTTGTTCTGTTGCTTCACAGGGAAGCGGCTGATCGGACAGGTGAAGCAATGCGCGACCGGCTGGCGTCAAATCCAAGTGGGATCAATGACATCAGTGCTGAGCAATTTTCACACCTCGAGCCGCTCGACGCCAGAGTGAGGCGCGAGGAAGATCGATACAAACTCTGGCTTGAGCGCGCAAAAGAACTTTATCTGTAGCACCGCAGAGCCGCCCACTAAATGTCATCCCGGGACTTGTTCCCGGGACCCAAGGTGCCTCTAGGAGTAAAGCTCACCGATAAAGCGCAGCCGGCACGACCGGCTTGCATAGTAAGCGTTGCTGCTTGTGGCTCGTTGGATCCCGGCAATAAATGCCGGGATGACAAACAAGGATCGGGAGAGTTGGACCATACGGCGAGCAACCCACCAACCCCCAATGTCATCCCGGGACTCGTTCCCGGGAACCAAGGTGCGTCCTTCGTGAAGGCTGCAAAAAGTAGGACGCAACGAGCAACTGAT
>JAHJQI010000036.1 GCA_018819265.1 Alphaproteobacteria bacterium | reverse complement strand
TAGGGACGGCCATAGTTCGGCTTCGACTTGTCGAATTCGACGCCCGTCGTCCAGTTCACGGTCGGATCATACTTCTCAGCGACGAGAAGCTCACCGGTGACGCGGTCGAGGGTGTAGCCAAGGCCGTTACGGTCGAAGTGGACGAGAACCTTGCGCTTCTCACCTTTGACGTCGATGTCAGCGAGGATCATCTCGTTGATGCCGTCATAGTCCCACTCGTCGAACGGAGTCATCTGGTAGACCCACTTCGCAACACCGGTGTCGGCGTCACGTGCCCAAATGGTCATCGACCACTTGTTGTCGCCCGGGCGCTGTGCCGGGTTCCAGGTCGAGGGGTTACCCGAGCCGTAGTAAACGAGGTTGGTTGCTGGATCGTAGGAATACCAGCCCCAGGTGGTGCCGCCACCGATTTTCCACTGATCGCCCTGCCAGGTCTTCAGCGAAGAATCTTTGCCGACCGGCTTGCCGAGCGACATCGTCTTCTCGGGATCCATCAGCATGTGGTCGTCCGGACCCGACGAATGGCCGCGCCATACGCGCTTTCCGGTGCTCATGTCGTAGGCGGTGACATGGCCGAGAACGCCGAATTCACCACCGGAGATACCGACGATGACTTTGTCGTTTACCGGGAGAACCGTTGCGGTGTTGGTTTCACCGCGCTTCGGATCGCCGTTCACCGTCTTCCAAACTTCCTTGCCGGACTTGGCGTCGAGAGCGACGACAGTCGTGTCGGCCTGGTGGAGGAAGATCTTGCCGTCAGCATAAGCGAGACCGCGGTTGACGGTGTCGCAGCACATCACGGGGATGACTGACGGATCCTGCTTGGGCTCATATTTCCAAAGAATGCGGCCGGGCTCTTTGAGGTCGAGCGCGAAAACATTGTTCGGGAACGGAGTGTGGAGATACATCGTGTCGCCGATAACGAGCGGCGAACCTTCGTGACCACGCAGAACACCCGTCGAGAACGTCCAGGCGACCTTGAGGTCCTTGACGTTGCCGGCGTTGATCTGATCGAGCTTCGAATAACGCTGGTTGAAGTAGTCACCAGTTTGGAGAACCCATTGATCGGGGTTCTCAATCTGCTTAGCCAGGTCCTTGTTCGCCATTGCGGGCGAAACGAGAACGGCAGCCAGCAGCGCACCAGTCAGTGCACTCTTGCGCATTGCGCTTCCTCCTTGTGAGATCTTGCCACGCTTGCAAGAGACAGCAACGTCAGCGTGTCACAATCACCTTGCTCGCCGGGTTGGCACCCAGTCTTTTGAGCGGTGACTTTCGAAGCGAACATCAAGAAGAAACCCCGATGCCTGAAGTCGTGCTGCCTGCGCGAGTTTTGGCACTTTTCGTCGCACGACGCAAGTCTACATGAAGAATGGATGTGCGATATCGGGAATTTTTCCAGGACGCTCGCCTTTTCTCTATTTCTTTCATTATCTTGCGGGGTTTTCGTAAGGCTCTGCGCCGCCGTTTTTGGCGTGGTATGCTGCTGACAGCGTCAAAAAAAACGTTCCGGACAAGAGGAAAAACAGCGTGCGAGAGACGACACCGAAAGCCGCCATGATGAAGCTTCGAACGCGGGACGGCGCTGATTGGCAAAGAGCGATCGTCTCACGGCGGCTCGCCTGTCTCGGGCCCGTTGCTTTTTGCGCCAGCGCCGGACTGGCTCGGCTTGCTACCCCGCTGCGAGCCGGTGAAATCGGGGACGCAAAACTTGCGGAAATCGCTGACGGCGTGTTCGTCCACCGCGGGCAGATTGCGCTCCAGTCCCCCGGCAACCACGCCGATATTTCGAATGCCGGTTTCGTGGTTGGAACGGACGCCGTCGCCGTCATCGATACGGGCGGCAGCTACCGTACCGGTGCCGCCCTGCGCGCGGCCATTGCGAAACATACGAAGACGCCAATCCGGTATGTCATCAACACGCACATGCACCCCGATCACGTGCTCGGAAATGCCGCGTTCAAGCCTGACGAACCGAGGTTCATCGCCCACCACAAAATGAAGCGGGCGCTGAGCGCGCGCTCGGCGCGCTATCTGGAAGCGGCGGAAAATGCGCTCGGCGCCGAAGTCTTCGAGGGAACCGAAGTCGTGCTTCCAGACGCCGGTGTCGAGGACGTCGATACGATCGATCTTGGCGGCCGCACGCTTCGGCTCGCCGCGCAGCCAACCGCGCACACCGACAACGACCTCGTCATCACCGACCAGAAAACCGGCACGGCGTTTGTTGGCGACTTGATCTTTTCAGAACATGTTCCAGCCCTCGACGGCTCCATCGTCGGCTGGATGAAGGTCCTCGAAAACCTCGGCCAAACGGCACCGGCCCGGATCGTCCCCGGGCATGGACCGGCCGCATTGAGCTGGGCTGCCGGATCGGAGCCGTTGCAGCGCTATCTTGGAGCAGTGACCGAGGACGTTCGCGCCATTATCAAGCGCGGCGGCACGATCAGCGAGGCGATCGAGACAGCCGCCGTCAGCGAAGCCAGCCGGTGGGATCTGTTCGACGAATTCCATAAACGCAACGTGACCGCAGCCTTCGCCGAACTCGAATGGGAGTAACGCTAGAGCATTATCCGATCACACGGAAACGCATCCGCGTTTTAGTGGTCGGATGAAAATGCTCTACAACCAAGATTCTAGAGCAACTTTATCCGACCTGTGAATCTCTGATAGCGATTCCGTCAGGTCGGATGTTGCTCTAGTTGACGGCAGAGCCGCGGGTTCGCGCTTGATTGTTCCGTCCGCAGGACAAAAATGATATATAAGAAAATCGAGATATATCGAACCTGATGCGGAAGTCCGTGCACGAATTCGGAGAACTTGAGATCATGGCCGGGAAAAATTGGACGCTGGTGCTAGGCGCCGTTTGCGCCGCCTTGCTGCTGGCCTGGCAGGCGCCGCAAGCGCATGCCGACGCTGACGCTGAATTGTGGGCCGGCATTCGCAGCGACGTTTTCGGTGAGAACAGGCAAATTGGCGAGGGCGAGGGCAAGCTCGTGCTCGACGCACCCTATCGCGCCGAGGACGCGGCCATCGTGCCGATCACCATGACGATACCGGCTGCGGTCGCCCCCAACGTCAAGAAGCTGACGTTGATCGTCGAAAAGAATCCGGCTCCCGTCGTCGCCGCGTTCACCTTCGGTGATGCCGCCGGCATCGGGGAGCGCAAGATCTCCACGCGGGTACGCATCGACATGTATTCCAACGTGCGGGCGGTCATCGAACTCGCCGACGGCTCGCTCTACATGCAGACGAAGTACGTGAAGGCGGCCGGCGGCTGCTCGGCGCCGGCGCTCAAAGACATGGATGCGGCCCTGGCCAATATCGGAAAGATGAAGCTCAAGGCGTTCGCCAACGATTCTGAGTCGACGTCGAGCCCGACTGCCGAAGCGCAGATCATGGTCCGGCATCCGAACTACTCGGGCATGCAGATGAACCAGGTGACGGGGCTCTATATCCCCGCGAAGTTCGTGGAGCACATGGAAGTCCGCAAGGGCGATCGGCTGGTGTTCGACATGGAGGGCGGAATTTCGCTCTCGGAGAACCCCAACATCCAATTCACCTACGCGGTCGGCGTCGAGGGGCCGTTGTCGGTTTCCGCACGCGATACGGACGGCAAAATCTTCACGACTTCAGCCGATGTGAAGGGTTCCTAAGTCCGAAGGTCCGCCGCGCCCCGACGGACTTGGCTGCTGCACTGAAAACGATAACGGCCAGCGTAGTGTTTCCGGTTCTGACATTTGCTCGCAACCCAACTGCGCGCCGGATCGGTCCTCAAAAACAGCGCAGCTCGGCTTCGACCTGCGCCTTCTTGAGGCGCTTTACCTTTTCCTGCACCTTCTCATAGCGCAGCGGCGCGACCTTCTCCCCACCCTTCAGAGCGATCGACATGATGGTTTCAGCCTCCTCGTAGTCCTTGTAGGGCAGAAGTTCGGCAATCTTGTCGATCGAGCATGAGCACTTGAACAACGTCTCGCGGGATTCGCCGTTCACCTGCATGCAGGCGAAGACATAATCGGCGCGGTCGACGGTCGGGTAGTCGTTGGCCGGAAGCTCCACAGCGCGCGCGGGACCCGCTGCAAGCAATCCTGCGAAGGTCAGCGACAGCAGCATCCTGACTGCGGCATCAACTGTAACGGAACGTTTCGTCATTTCACCTCACCTGCCGTTTTCGGGGCCGTTTGGGGGGCGGTTTGCGGGACCTGAACGCCGTCGAGAACAATCGATTCGTCGAGAGACGGCGAGCCGGGCTTGGGGCTGTCGTAGTGCGACTGGAAGGCTGCGAAGTAGCCTGGGACCTCGTCGCTCATCAGGAAATCGAACTGTGCGTTCTCGTATCCCTTCATCTTATCGATGTTCTTGCGGTCGCCTGTAAACGGGCGGATCGCCAGGCGGTAGCCTTCGACTTCCTTGCCGTTGTAGTCGAACTTCACCGGAGCGAGGCCGCCTTCGGTGCGCATGGCGACGCGGAAGCGGTTCTTATGATAAGCGCCGTTGCCACCGGCAAGAAGCGAGAATCCGGATACCGCGCGATCGAGGAAAAAGACCAGGACCGGGTTGCCAGTCATTCCCTCGATCTGGCGCGGCTCGCGCTCGAGTTCGCCGCGGAAGATCTGCACGGTGACGTCACGGGTCGCGTTGTCGTTCACCTTATCGACGGTCAGTTCGATGACGTTCTTGAAGTTCGGCCCGATCAGTTTAGGTTCGGAGGCATTGCGCTCGAAGTTGTAGGTCAACTTTGTGCCGGCGGCGACACGATCCAGATGCGACTTGTCAAACAGAGCAGCCGTAATGTTGGGCGCTTCGGCGGCGAACGCCGTTGCAGCGCTCAGGACAACCGCAGCGGCGGCAAGGCTGATACGTCGGACATTCGACAGCGAATGCTGCATGCAAATTCCTCCAGGTTGTTCGTTTTGGCGGCTGCGGTACAGCGCGCGAGTTCGCGTTGGCTTTCACTTACAATACGCAGGCATGCGGGCACAAGATGACCGCGCCGGCAACGTCAACGCAGAAAATCCCCGAACGCCCTTGGACCATCGGGAACAGTGACGCGCGCCGTCACCTCCAGGCTGTCGACGTCGATTCTTTCCAGCGTATTGTCTTCCCAGCAGGCGACGTAGACGAAGCGGCCGGTCCGATCCGCTGCGATCCCTTCCGGATAGGCGCCGACCTTCAGCGTCCTGATGACGGCGTTCGTTGCAAGATCGATGACGCTGACGGTTTGCGAGTACTGGTCGGTGACAAAGGCCCTGCCGCCTGCAAGCGCCACCGCATAAGGGCGCTTGCCGACCGGCACCGTCGCCAGGATCGTGCCGGCTGCGAGGTCGATAATCGAGACGTCGTCGCTCTTGACGTTCGCGGTATAGGCGCGCCGTCCCGAGGCGTCGATTGTCAGCCCGAAAGGGCGTTTTCCCACGGGCACCGTCTTAACCACGACAAGCGTCGCCGCGTCGATGACGGAAACCTGATGGCTGTCCCGGTCGGCGCTCAAGACAAACCTGCCGTCCGGCGTCACGGCAACGCCTGATGGACTTTCGCCAACCTTAACGTAGGAGGTGATCGCCAGAGTGCCAGCGTCGATCACGGCGATGCGGTGGTCATACCAGTCGGCCACGAAAATGCGGCCATCGAGGGGGTGGACAGCTATTCCAAGGGGGCCATTGCCGACATGCAGCCGCCTGACGACCTTGCGCGCGTCGACGTCGATAACGACCAGTTCCTTGGCTTCCGGGGCGGTGACGTAGGCGCGGGCGCGGTCCGGAGCAAGGGCAATGCCGGCGGGCTTTCCGGGAACCGAAACCTCTCCGGTGACCTGCAAGGTCTCGAGGTCGACGAAGGAAACCTTCTCGGCGAGTTGGCTCGTCACGAGGGCTTCGGCGGGTGCCGCGCCGGCAACGCATGGCGAAGGCAGAATCGTTGAAGCCAGCGACAGCAGAACGGCGGCGATGGCCGACGCCGTCGACCTCATCGGGCAGACGCGCGTTACCAGCAATAGTGCTCCGACTCTGCCATATGGTTCCATGCCGGGAACCAGAATGTCAGCCCGGAACACTAGGCAACCTTTTGATTGTGTTCTGGATTCACAAACATTTGACGACCTCCACCCGGGAATCAAATGTTTGATCCAGAACACTAGCCGGCGCCCTCGACCTTCTTCTTCAGTGCGTCGAGGCCGCCGCGATAGACGCCCTTAGCCGCCTTGACGGCTGCGGCGTCGTCCTGATCCGCCGGGGGATCGTTGTTCATGTAGCCGCGATAGAACGCACCCCTCCAGGTGACCTTGGACTTACCGTCACCAGCGTCCTCGACCATGATCGCGGACGAGTAATTGTTGACCGGCAGCACCTTCATGTCGGTCTCGATGATCGCGTACTTGAAGTTACGGCCTGCGGCGTCGTAGCTCAGCAATTCCTCGAGGAGCTGGCCGCCGCCCTTGATGAATACGGTGCGCTTGGCGCCTTCCTTGTTGCCGCCGTCGCCTTCCGTCTTTTCAACGGCGGGATGCCAGCTGAAGTCGTGGAAGTCGGCGATCACCGCCCAAACCTTGTCTGGAGCGGCATTGATCTCCACGGTTTCGGTTACCTTCTGGCGCGTGGGTCCGTGCGCGTTTGCCACGTTCATCATGACCAGCGGCAGCATCAACAGTCCCAAAGCGAGCGTTCGCAGCATTCCTGTCCTCCCAGAGCACCAAAATTTTTCGTCCCGGAAGCAAGCGGCTGACCGGGCGGCGGTGAACCTAGCCATGGAATTCGGTCAGGGCAATGTCGAGGCGAAAATTCATTTCCCGACTCTGGCGATCAAGTGTTGTCTTGAACAAAAGTCCATGCTTCCTTCCGGCGCGAAGCACGGACCGTCCAGGAAAGATGACCATCTTCAGTTGTGAACAATTCGTGGCTGCGCGCGGGATCTTTACGACGTGCCGACGCTGGAGTTCGCTCCGGCTTGCAAAATACCAAATGCATGTCATGCCGGCCGAAGGCGATGATTGCCGGTGGTCCATGCGGCCGCAAACCTTCAACGAGCCGGAGACAGCGATGAAAGAAAACAGTCCGTTCGAGGTAATGGCGTGACGGAAGCAAACGAAAAAGCGGCCGCAGCGCCGCTCAACCGCAACGGCATCGCCATCGACGACACCTTCGCCGAGGCCTTCGGCATGAGCGGTACCGGCATCATCATCACGGCGGACACGGCGAAGTGGGCGCGACAGTCGGCGGTGACGATGACAGGGTTTGGCACGTCGGTCATCGGCTGCGGCGCGGAATGCGGCATCGACTACGAGGTGGCGCCGGAAAATACGCCAGACGGGCGGCCCGGCGTGCGCGTACTTGTATTCGGTTTCGCGCCGAACATGGTCGAGGACCAGCTCAAGAACCGCGTCGGCCAATGCGTGCTGACGAGCCCCGGCTCGGCCTGCTTCAACGGCCTCGAAAGCGCCAAGCGCATCTCTTTGTCAGGGGGCCCGCGCTTCTTCGGCGACGGCTGGCAGACGGCGAGAAAGCTCGGCGATACCCGCTATTGGCGCGTGCCCGTCATGGACGGCGAGTTTGTCATCGAGGACAAGGCGGGCGTCACGACGGACGCCGTCGGCGGCGGCAACTTCCTCGTCATCGGCAGGGACCGCGCCGGCGTTCTGGAAACCTGCGAACTTGCGGTGGCCGCAATTGCCGAAGTGCCGGACGTCATAACGCCATTTCCCGGCGGGATCGTGCGGTCGGGGTCCAAGGTCGGTTCGAAGTACGGCGCGCCGGCTTCCACGAACGAGGCATTCTGCCCGGTGCTGCGTGGAGCAGTCGACTCGGAACTCGGGCCCGACGACAAGTGCGTCCTCGAAATCGTCATTGACGGATTGACCGCGCAAGCTGTCGGCGCGGCCATGCGCGCGGGCCTCAAAGCCGTACTCGACGCCGGCCCGCAGCGGGGCGTTACACGCGTCAGCGCCGGCAACTACGGCGGCAACCTCGGCCAACATCACTATCACCTCAAGGACTACCTGCCATGAGCGCCCTGAAGCTGAAACTGCGCGCGGCGCCGTCGCGGCGGCTCGATCTCTCGCCGCTCATTCCGGGCAGGCTGGCCGGACTGTCGATTGCCGAAATCGAGAAGATTGCCATCTACGCGGGCCCGGAGGGGCTTACCGTCGGCGATTGCTTTGCGGTTTCAGGGGCAGCGGGAGACGCGCTGCACATCGAGGGCGGCTCCGACAAGTTCGACAAGGTCGGGGCGGAACACGCGGGCGGCGAGATCATCGTCGATGGCGATGTCGGACTCTACGCCGGGCGGCGCATGAAAAGTGGACGCCTCGACATTCGCGGCAATGCGGGCGACTGCCTCGCCTCCAATCTGCGCGGCGGCATCGTCATCGTCTCCGGATCGGCGGGGACGCACCTGGGCGGGCCGCTCGCGGGCGAAAAGGACGGCTTGGCTGGCGGCACGGTCGTCGTGATGGGCGATACCGGGGATCTCGCGGGCGAGCGCATGCGGCGGGGAACGCTCGTCGTCAAAGGGCGGATGGGACGGAACGCCGGCGCACGCATGATGGGCGGCACGATAATCGGCGAGCAGGGGCTATCGGCAGGGGCTGGCGTACAGATGCGGCGCGGCACGCTGATCGGGCCTTCGCTCGAAGCCCAGTCGGCAACGTTCGTCGATTGCGGGACGCACGAGCTGTTGATCCTGACGATCATGGCCGCCTATTGGCGCAGGACACTTGGCGATCTGGCGCCGCCGGCCATCGCATCGGCGCCGCGCCGCCTGATGGGCGACCTGTCGAGCCTCGGCAAGGGCGAAATTCTTCTCACCGAAGGCTGACAAGCTGTCTCAGGCCGTTCGCCGTCGCGGGATTGTGAGCGCGTGTGATCGACGAAAAATGCCATTACTCATCCGGAGACTGCGAGCCTTGAAACTGCGGGCACGCGGCTGCGGACAATTGGATGATGGCGATGACCCTCAAAGCGACCGGTTGGCCGCGTTCGGCTCTGCTGGCGACCAGCGTGGCTTTTTCGATGTGGGCTGGCGCTCCACTCCACGCCCAGGACATGATGAGCCATGTCGACCTCGGTTCGCCGGCGTTCTCCCAATCCGAGATGACGCGCGCCGAACTCGAAAAGCAGCTTGCCGGGCTCAAAGACGGCGAAACTCTCGATCTGTCCGCCAAGGCGCTGAACGGACTCGACTTGTCGGGGCTCGACCTGCGCCGGGTCAATCTGCAATCGGCGCGGCTCAACAATACGAACCTGAGGAACGCCAATCTCGATGGCGTCGTGCTCGATCAGGCGTGGGCGCTGAAAGCCGACCTGACGGATGCGAGCCTCAAAGGTGCGCATCTCTTCATGACGCAGCTCATCGGCGCGAAACTCGACGGCGCCAACTTCGAGGGCGCGCGGGTGGCCGCCGACATGTCGCGGGCGAGCCTCAAAGGGGCCAACTTCAAGGGCGCGGATCTGTCGGCCGACATGACCAACCAGTCGATGGGACTGATGCGGGGCGTGTTCGCTTCCGCAGACCTGTCGGGTGCGTCGTTCGAGAATGCCAACCTTGCCCGCGTACAGATGGAATTCGCGGACCTTTCGGGTGCCGATCTTACCGGCGCGGATCTATCAGGCAGCGAACTGGCCGGGGCCAACCTGACGGGCGCGAACGTCGCGGGGGCAAATTTCGCGGGTGCCGACGTCAATTCGGCGAAACTGTTCAAGCTCGAAGCGGCCGACAAGGCGCTCAATTTTTCAAACGCGAAGAATCTCGACCGGGCGTTTCGGGACTGAGGTTTCCAGTCGCGGCCACGCGGCGCGCTGGTGGAGTGTCGAGACCGCTGATCTCGACGATGAACTTCTGGCGGATGGCGCGGCCGAAATCCTCGAAGCCATCGGCCGCCAGCACGAACGAACCCGGGCCGCCCTTGACGTTCTTCTCATACCAGCTCTCAAGCGTCGAAGCTTCCGAG
>JAHJQI010000035.1 GCA_018819265.1 Alphaproteobacteria bacterium | reverse complement strand
GCGAGATCCGCCGAAACGCCAAGCCTACAAAACACTACCCGGGAGGCTACAAGCCGGTCCGTGCCCACCAGCTGGCCGCGCGACGTCGACGATGGGATGCCCGCTTCAAGATGCAGCGTCAGCCTGTCCTGCGAAGGCTGGTGGAGCAACGCCTTGCTATGGGATGGTCGCCCCAACAGATCGCCGGCAGACTGGCGCTGATGAATGCTCACATGCGCATCAGCCACGAGTCAATCTATCGCTACATCTACCACCGCGTCGCCCAGAAAGACTGGCTCCACCGCCTCCTGCCGCAACGCAAGAACCGGCGCGGCAGACTGCAGCGCGGCGGCCTGGGAAGCGTCGAATTCATCAAGCACCGCAAGACCCTGGAGGATCGACCGAACGCCGCAGAAACGCGCATCCAACCCGGCCATTGGGAGGCCGATCTGATGGCGTTCTCAAAATATGGACAATACCTGCTGGTGCTCCACCTGCTGGTGCTCCATGAACGAACCTCCCGAATCCTGCGTGTCGTGGCACTGGAAAACAAAAAAGCCGCTCATGTGGCGCAAAGCATTGCCAGCGTCCTGCAATCGCTGCCAAGCCACTTGCGACGCACAATAACTTTCGACAACGGTACAGAATTCGCCCACCACTTTCGCCTCGGTGCAAAAATCGGGATCGCTACTTTCTTCTGCGACACTCATGCGCCCTGGCAAAAAGGCGGGGTCGAAAACGCTATCGGCAGACTGAGACGGCCCCTGCCAAGAAAGTCCGACCTGGCAACGATCTGCGCCAAAAAAATGAAGGCCATCGTCAAAGCCTACAACCATACACCAAGAAAATGCCTCAACTATCAAACACCAGCCGAAGTCTTCAACAGTGTTGCACTTCAACCGTGAATCCATCTTCCCGCCTTCGCGGGAATGACGTGGTGGGGGTGGCAACTGGACGAGAAACGATGGCCAACTACCAGCCGGCTCTAACATCCAGCGTCAAGGGAATCTCTGCAGGGTTCTTCGAGGTCAGCGCAGCACGTCCGTTCCCAACGGCCAGCGACTTGCGAATGGTATCCGTCTCGCCGTCCGCCTTGTCGAATGGCGCAACCGTGGAAACCACCACGCTTTTCGGTCGTTGTCATTGCGGAACGACTCGCACCAGCCTGCCGCGAGACATGAATGGATCGGGCTAGATATCGTAGACCATGTCAAGTGCGACCACGACAAGTACAGCAAGCAATACGAACGGCACAAACGTGCCCCAGCGGCCGAGAAGCAATACGGCGACAACGGGAGCCGCCACCAGGACGAAAAGTCCGGCGAGGCGCGCCTTCGGCCGCTTATCGACAAGAGCGCCTTCCAGCGCCCAGCCGATGACCGGGATGCGATTGATGAGGCCCATGAGCGTGGCCAATGGACCTGAGACCTTCGCAGTCGTTCCACCCACTCGGCTGTTCATCGCTGTCCTCTAACAAAAAATCGAAAGCTTGCAGGCGCCGGACGGCAGCTGTGATCTTTCTCATCAGGACGCAAATCCAACCGGAAACACCGGGTTACGCCCTCGAACTTTTGCGGATGCGCGAACGCTCCCGCTAACCGCGCGCCGCCGCCACCGCTTCAGGGAGCACCTCGGCGAGCAGGTCGAGTTCGGCGTCCGGGCCGGTCGATATGCGGATGCAGCGATTCAGCGGGGCCGCGCCCGGCATGCGGATGAAGACGTCGCGGGCCAGCGTCTCTGCCAGGATGCGGCGGGCGAAATCGACATCCCGGCCGCAGTCGATGGCGACGAAATTGGTCGCCGACGGCAGCGCGCTGAGGCCGCAACCGGCCGCGATGGCGGCAATGCGATCGCGGGCGCGGGCAATCCGGGCGACCGCTTCGGCGAGGTAGTCCTGATCGCGCAGCGCGGCCAACGCGCAGATCTGGCCCAAGCGGTTGATGCCGTAGTGGTTGCGGACCTTGTCGAAGGCGGTCACCAGGCCTGCTTCGCCGATGACATAGCCGATGCGCGCGCCGGCCATCCCATAGGCCTTGGAGAACGTGCGGTAGCGCAAGACCTGCGGGTTCCCGATATCGATCGGCGGCGTCGTGCCGGGCGGAGCGGTGTCGCAGTAGGCCTCATCGAGGATCAGCAGCGTTTCGGAAGGCAGACCGTCGATCAGTTGCTCGATTGCCTCTGCTGCCCACCACGAGCCCATCGGGTTATCCGGATTCGAGATATAAAGGATCTTGGCTTGCTCGCGCCGGGCGGTGTCGAGTAGCGCTGAAATGTCCTCGCGGTCATCGCGGTAAGGGACCTTGACGAGGCGCCCGGCATGACCGGCGACGTGGAAGTTGAACGTCGGGTAGGCGCCTTCGGAGGTGACGACGGTTTCGCCGGGAGACAGCGTCAGCGCCAGGGTCAGACCGAGCAGGCCGTCGATGCCTTCGCCGATGTTGACGTTGTCATTTCCGACGCCGTGCAGGGCGGCGATGGCCTCGCGCAGTTCGTAGTTCTCCGGATCGGCGTACATCCAGTTCTTCGGTACCGACTCGTGCATGGCGGCAATGGCCCTGGGCGAAGGGCCGAAACCCGACTCGTTGGCGCCGAGCCGCGCCTTGAACGGGCGCCCGAGTTTGCGCTGATGGGCTTCCGGACCAACGAAGGGAACGGTGGCTGGGAGTTCGGCGGCGTGCGGGGTCAGAAAGCGGGACGGTGTTTTCATAGGAGGCCCAGTTCAGCCAGTTCGCGGCGCATGTGCGGCGGCATTCCGGCCATACCGGCGCCGGCTCCACCGCTATGATCGGGAGGTGCGTCTTCGCCGGTCAGATACCGCCAGCCCTGGAAAGCCCGGCGCGGGGTGGGGCGCACCGGCACCAGCTCGGGGTCGAGCAGCAATAGGCAGCAGCGGCGGCCGTCGTCCTTGGCGCCTTCGTCGAAGCCGATGAGGCGCTGGCGGGCCTGGATGACTCCTTTGATGACCCAATAGATCGAACCGCCGTCGAGAAGTTCCTCGGTGCGCTTGGGTGCCTGGTAGGTCGTGTGGAAGAGCTGCCTTGGGCCGCCGTCGCCTTGTTTCGCCTCCGCCAGGCGGCCGGCCTGCCATTGCGCCAGATCCTCAATGGACTGGGCGCCGACGCACAATTTGACGAGATGCAGGGTCATTGGGTCGCTTCATGGTTGGGTGTACTGATGCTTTGAGCCGGAGGGGCTTGCGGACATGGATTGAAGACCGACTACCGATCCGGCGCAAGCGGCTGCGTTCCAAGAAGCGTGGTTGAGGGCGCGGCGGTGGCGCATGGTCGCGTTGCGTTGACATCGATTTCCACAGGAGTGGCGGGCCTCTGCGCGTCCATTCGGGTCGGTTTGACAGCGGGAGATTGACGGAATCAGCGCACGCCTTCAAACGAATGGGAGTCGATCGATGCCGATCTTGGCTTTCACAGTGGCGTCATCGTAGCAGCGACGCCTCACAACAGCCCGCATTTTTCGTTCCAGTCGCGGCGGGGTTTGCTTTTTCGAAGGATCCGGCGGCTTTTGCGGGCTCTCATCCACATCTCAGCGATCGTGCTGCTGGCTGGTTGCACCGGGGCGCTGCTGTTCGGCTGCGCCGGGACCGCCGGGCCAGGACTCGACCCGGCCGCGCAGGCGGACGCCGATCAGCCGGAGACCGATTGCGGGCGCATTACCGGGCGGGTGCATATCCGCGTCCTGTCGCTGCGCAGTTCAGGAGCGCGTTCGCAGACGACGTCGATATCGCGCGGGCTGAACTCGGTGACATCCACAATCGGCATGAGCGAAGGCCAGATTGAAGCTCCGGATGCCCGGCAGGCCCGCGAAATTGCCGAGCTGCAGGAGTTGAACGCGCGGCTGAAATCGCTCGGCTGCAAGTCTTTCGATCTCGACGCGGCGCTGCAGGACACCAGCGGCGGGACGCCCAAGCCGTCACTTTAGTGGTGCCTTGCTGTTGGCCCACACTTCCCAAGGTCGTGTGGGATAGTGGTGCCTTGCTGTTGGCCCACACTTCCCAAGGTCGTGTGGGATAGTGGTGCCTGGCTGTTGGCCCACACTTCCCAAGGTCGTGTGGGATAGTGGTGCCTGGCTGTTGGCCCACACTTCCCAAGGTC
>JAHJQI010000034.1 GCA_018819265.1 Alphaproteobacteria bacterium | reverse complement strand
GACCCGCCCGGAATCGGCGTCCGCGATGACATCCCGGGAAATATTGGTAAGTTGGAAAGCGATGCCGAGATCGCAGGCTCGAATGAGCGTCGACCGGTCCCTGACCCCCATGACCATCGCCATCATCACGCCCACGGCGCCTGCAACGTGATAGCAATAGCGCAGCGTGTCTCGTTCAGTGGCGTATTGCCTGCCGGCCGCGTCCATCGCGAAACCTTCGATGAGGTCCAGCGCGAATTTCTCTGGGATCGCGTGTTTGCGAACAACGAGCGCAAGGGCCTGAAACGGCGCTTCTTCAGCTTCCCCGCGATAGGCCGCGAGCGTCTTCATGCGCAATTCTCCAACTCGCGCGACGATATCTACGCCGTCGGCCGGTTGCTGAAGCGCAAAGCCCAGATTTTGGTCGTCGATGAAATCATCGCAATAGCGGCACCAGGCGTAGAGAAGATGAACGCTGTCGCGAATCTCGGCCGGCATCAATGTGGCGGCCCGCGAAAAGCTCTTCGAGCCCTTTTCGATCATCTCCCGCGCGTATGCCGACAGCGCATCGCGGGAGAGTTCGCCAGTGCCTGCGACGTCAGCCATGGATTTGTCCCTGCAGCCTCTGGGTCACGGCGGCCAGCGCCTGGCTTTCCGACATGTGGCGCATGGCGCGCGGGATCGGTAGCGGCGGGCGCCCCATCAGGATACGCACCTTGTCGCCGGACGTGATCTGGCCCGCATAGAAGCGTTCGATGAGGGGCTGCGGCAGCGCGTAAAAGCGTTCCAGTACGGTGCGCCGTTCGTCGCCGCGAGCAGCGAGGAATAGCATTCGGTTGAGGAAGCGGAAGAACGATCGCTCGTTCCAGCATCTGTGCGAATGGCGGCGAACCAGTTTGTCGATTGCGGCCGTATCGAACTGCTGGCTAGCCGCGATCTTCTGGGCAAGCAGAACGGCATCGGGCAGCGAGTAACCCGTCGTCGGGTGGAACAGACATGCCCGCATGCCCGACCGCGCGGCTTTCTGCGGTCCCTCCGCCCAGAAACCCTCGATATCCCCGGCAAGCGTTATCGGCAGGACGCCCTGTTCCTGGCGGATCATCCTGGCGATGCGCCAGTTGTTCTGAGCGGCGTAGGCGTGCGCCCGGCTGGCGAGCAGGTCGACATCGAGATCGGGGCCGTCGCTGTAGTATGTGTCTTCGATCAGGATTCGGGTCGGGGAAAATGGCAGCGTGTAGACGAAGCGATATCCATCGTGCTGCGCGACGGTAGCATCCATGATGACCGGCCGCGTCATTCCGTGTGGATCGACAAGCTCAACCTCCAGACCGACGAATTTCTGGTAACCGAGCGCGAGCGATTGCGTCGCTCGCGCCCCGCGCCCATCGATCACGCATCGCGCCGAAATCCTGCGGCCGTCTTCAAGAGCGACGCCGGTGGAAGAGACGTCCTTCACGCCAGCCGACAGCACCACGTCGATGGCCGCGTTGGTCATCACCGCGTCATGCAGCCGCTCGGAGGTCATCGCATTGTAGCCGGTAGAGAGTATCCTTTTCAGCTTGGGGAAGCGGATCTCCTGATCGGGCCAACGCGCTTCGAGCATCGGTTCCAGAACCGTCAGCGCGTCCGAATCGATATCGGTCGTGTGGAACGACCATGTGTGATTGCCGCCGATCCGGTCGTCTCGTTCGATCATGCCGATCGACAGTCCCCGATGTGCCCGCGACAGCATCAAGGCGACGATCGAATTGGCAAGACCCGCCCCGACCAGGAGGACGTCATAATCGTGATGGTCAAATCCGCCGCCGGGATGCTCGACCGGGTCAGCCCGTGATCGGGAAATTGCCATTTCACTATCCTTCGACCGAACATGGTCCGCGGCGGCTTTTATGGAGCGCAAAGAAGACTTCGGAGCTCAAAACGCAAGATATCGCGAGCAGGATCATATGCTCGGCGCGCGAAGTCAGTTGCGCCGCAGCGAGTCCGGCGCTCTCTAGGACTTCAGCTTCGCGCGCAAAAACGAAACCGTCAATCAAAATTGACGTAAACTAAACTTTACAGATGCGTTTGAAAAAGTTTTAATCAAGGTCGTAAACCGCGCCCTGGACGTCCCCCCGTCAAGAGGGACAGTTCAAAAATAACATGAGAATCGATGCCGGGCGAACACAACAAATCCGGGACCGACGAAAACGCATCGAAGACGGTTTCCGTACGTCCAAGGCAAGGAGGCAACGCCGTGGCGAGCACATTCGAACAAGCAGCTTTCACGCAAAACCGCTATGAAGTCTGTGAGCCGGAAAGTCCTGCGGCGATTGCCCCGAGCGTCGACACGATGCGGCTGCGGCTGTTATCCGATTCTCCAAGGCAGCTTCTCGACTCCGTCGATCGGCCAGAAGACCTCAGAACCCTTTCACCCAAAGACCTCCGCGAATTCTGCGACGAACTCAGAAAGGATCTGGTTCGCATCGTGTCCAAAACCGGCGGGCATCTTGGCGCTGGACTTGGAGTTGTCGAACTGACCGTCGCGCTGCATCGTGTATTCGATACTCCGCGCGACAAGCTGATCTGGGACGTCTCCCATCAGTGCTACCCCCATAAGATGCTGACGGGTCGCCGTGCGCTGATGCCGGGTCTGCGCAAGGGGGGCGGATTGTCCGGTTTCACCTGCCGCAGCGAAAGCGAATTCGACCCGTTCGGAGCCGCCCACAGCTCGACGGCGATTTCAGCCGCCCTTGGTTTCGCAGCCGCGCGCGATCTGTCCGGCTCGGGCGAGAATGTTATCGCAGTCGTCGGAGACGGCGCTATGTCCGGCGGTATGGCGTTCGAGGGTCTCAATAACCTTGGCGCGCAAGGCCGCAAGCTCATCATCGTGCTCAACGACAACAACATGTCGATCGCACCGCCGTCGGGCGCGCTCGCTACTCACCTGGCGCAGCTGCGATCGAAGCTGGCACCGGCACACGTACGAAGCGCCGCGCTGAGGCAAGGCCGGCTCGAATCCTACGCCGGCGCCAACACGCTGTTCGATGCCTTTGGCGTTCGCTATGTGGGGCCGTTCGATGGCCACGATATCGATCAACTCGTCGATGCTTTAACGCTGGCGCGCGACGATGACGGCGGCCCGATACTCGTTCACGTCCTCACGGAAAAGGGCCACGGCTACGCTCCCGCCGAAAACGCCGAAGACTGCATGCACGGTGTATCGGCCTTCGACATTGCGACCGGAAAACAGAAGAAGTCGGCTCCGGGCGCGCCCAGCTACACGAGTGTTTTCGCCAAGGCGTTGATCGATGAAGCGAGCCGCGACGAACGCATCGTCGCCGTTAGCGCCGCCATGCCCACGGGCACGGGGCTGGACAAGTTCGGCGCCGTTTTTCCCGAACGTTGCTTCGATGCCGGCATTGCCGAGCAGCACACGGTCACGTTCTGTGCCGGCCTTGCGTGCGAGGGATACAAGCCGTTTGCGGCAATCTATTCGACCTTCCTGCAGCGGGGCTACGACCAGATTGTCCATGACGTCGCCATTCAACGGCTGCCGGTGCGGTTTGCCATCGACCGGGCCGGTTTCGTTGGCGCCGACGGCGTCACCCACCAGGGTTCATATGACATCACCTATCTGGGCTGCCTCCCTGGCTTCGTCCTTATGGCGCCAGCCGATGAGGCCGAATTGGTGCACATGGTCGCGACTGCCGCCGCAATCGACGACCGTCCAAGTGCCGTGCGGTTCCCGCGCGGGAATGGCACGGGTGCAGTCCTGCCCGAACGCGGCGGAGTACTTGAGATCGGCAAGGGACGCATCGTACGCGAAGGCGACAAGGCCGCAATCCTATCGTACGGATCGTGCTTGGCGGACGCCATGGAAGCTGCCGCGCGACTCGACGAGGTCGAGCTTGCCGTGACTGTCGCCGACGCAAGGTTTGCCAAGCCAATCGACGACGTTCTTGTCGCCCGCCTCGTGCGCGATCATGAGATTGTCGTGACGCTGGAGGCCGGCTCGATCGGCGGCTTCTCCGCGCTGGTGTTCGATAGCCTGGTTCGCCAAGGGCTCGCCCACCTGATGGGCCGCATTGTGCCCATGTACCTGCCGGACATCTTCATCCAGCACGACAGCCCCGACGCGCAGGCGAAGTTGGCCGGTCTGAATTCTGCGAGCATCGTGGCGCGGATAGCCGGCGATCGCGGCCGGATCGCCCCGCGTCCGCATCTTGTCTCTGTTCACCAGTGAGGGATCGGGCGCTACCCAGTTCGGAAGTTAATAGCATCTGGAAGACAAGACATCAGCTTGGCGATCTGAGCCTCAGCGCCAGGTCGAACAGATGCGCTGCGAACGCGCCAAGCAGAAACATCGCAGTCAGCTCCCAGCCGCTGTGCGTCAACGCGCTGCGAACCGCGAGCATGATCATCGCGCCGGATGCCAGGTTGGAAACAATTTGTGCCGCTGTCGGTCCCGAACGCGATCGCCTTCGGTAGATCAGCAGCAGCAACGTTTCGATCGCCATGACCGCCAGGATGACGTCAATCGCGCGACCGCTGGAGAAAAATTCAGCCAACGCCTACCGTCCCGAGCGTTGCGACGTCCGCCACGGCGATATCCAACCGAAGAGGTGGGCAACGTCCTTTGCAAAAACTCTGAGGTGCGCCGCGGGCTTCTTTCTCACCAGTTCCTTGTTCATGTAGGAGTCCCAGGTGAGCCGCTGCACGTCGGGGTCCGCGCACATTGTCACGAAGCGTTCGCGGCGCTTGTCGCTGCGGTACCAGAAATGCTGCAACATCCCCAGAGCCCAGAACACCCGGCCGTGCGCCTTCATGAACTTTTTGCGAGCCTGCGCCAGGGCGCGCGCGTCGCCTGTCTGCAGGCATTCGCCAACCGCGTCCGCGGCAAGTTCGCCGCCAAGCATGGCGTAGTAGATGCCTTCTCCGGATGCGGGAGCCACGACCCCGGCGGCGTCACCGGCAAGCAGCACATCGCGTCCGTTGTCCCAGCGCTTCAGTGGCTTTAGCGGAATTGGCGCACCTTCGCAGCGGACCGTTTCGCTTGTGTCCAGTCCAGACGAGTCGCGCAATTCGCTGACCGCGCCACGCAGCGAGAACCCCTTGTTGGCGCTGCCGACGCCCACGCTCGTCGTATCGCCATGCGGAAAAACCCAGGCGTAGAAATCTGGTGACAGTTTGCCCCGGTAATGCACTTCGCAACGCTTTCCATCGAAGCCTGCGATGTCTTTCGTGGGCGACTTGATGATCTCATGATAGGCGAAAACATAGGGCATCGCACGCGAAGCTGGAACCTCCTGGCGACCGACCATCGAAAGGGCGCCGTCAGCGCCGATGACGGTCCGCGCCCGCACGGCGCAGGTAACTCCTTTACCGCCATCCGCTCCACGCGACTCGTAACGCACGAGTGCCGTTCCATCATTGTCGCGGTCGAGCTTCACGAATGTACCCTGCCGGCGGGTAGCCCCATTCCGGGCGGCGCGCTCCCGCAACCATTCATCGAAGTGTTCGCGGTCCACCATGCCGACATATCCGCCGTCGATCGGCATATCGACATGCCGCGCACTGGGCGAAATGATCCGCGCCGATTGCACCTTGGCGACGATAAGTTCGTCGGGAATTGCGTAGTCGCGAATGGCGCGCGGCGGAATCGCCCCGCCGCAGGGCTTGATGCGCCCTGCCTTGTCGAGCAGTAGCACGTTGAAACCGGCACGAGCCAGGCCGTCGGCCGCAGTCGCGCCAGCCGGACCGCCGCCCACGACGACACAATCGAATTCTTCACAATGACCCATCGCACTCATCTCCGAAGAGTTATCTTTCCCCAGTTTCCAAAAGCATGTTTTTTCCAACCGACGTGATACGCGGCCCTGCAGTGCGTTCCGCGGTGTCAGTCACATTGCCGATGCGCAAAGCCAGCAGGGCTGCAATCAGGAACAGCGCCGCCTCGCCGGAAAAAACGCTGCCGTACGCGCGGACGTGCTGGCCCACGAAAAGATGCATGACGTCGACCATGGCCGCGCCAAGAAAGCCGCCAAGCCCGAACGCTATCGCTTGCGCCGCGCCCCACAGCCCCATGCGCATTCCTTCGCGGCCATTGGCGCCACTCCCGGCCCGCGCCATCATCGACCCGATCGCGGCGACCGCAAACGCGCCGTTGGCAAGGCCGAGCAGGAAGACGTTCATGCTTAGCGGCCAGCCCGCTCCGACCGTGCCCGCGAAGGCCAGGCCGGAGAGTGCCAATGCCGAGGCAAGACACCCCGCAACCGTCCACATCCGCAGCGAGGCAAGCGGTCCGGTTTTCGCAAGGGTGGCGATTCCGGCGATAAGGATCATGCCGGCAAGAACGCCGCCGTGCTGGGTGCCGGCAAGTTTCGTCGATTCCCCCGGTGTGAAGCCGAACACCAGTCCGGCGTACGGTTCGAGAATGAGATCCTGCGCGCTATAGGCAAGCATGGAAACGAACACGAAAATGGTGAAGTTGCGGGCCGCGTCTTCAGCCCAGACTTCGCGCAGAGCCGACACGAAATCCGCACGTGCTGCGTGCGTCGCGTTCGGTTCGCTGCTGAGCGTGCGCGCAGCGGCTTCCGGTAAGGGCTGCCGCCATTCAACACCCCGGACCGATACCGTCGCCAGAACGAACGCAAGTAAGGATATGACCGATGATATCATGAGTAGCCGCTCGGCGGAGTACGGATCGAGATAATGCCCGGCCGTTGCCGCCGTGACGATGAAGCCGGCAATCATCATCACCCACACGATTGTCGCCGCCGCAGCGCGCCGCTCGGGTGCGACCTGTTTCGCCAGCAGAACAAGCAGGGTCGTTCCCGCAGCGCCGACGCCAACTCCAATCATCAGAAAGGCAATGACCGCAACGATGGTGCCCATCCCGGGCATGCTCTCCATCAGCGAAACCGAGAATGCCGCTCCCACTCCGCCGAATGCGAGCACGGCCATGCCGCCAAGAATGAAGGGCGTTCGCCGCCCGCCGACATCCGAACCGTGGCCCCAGCGCGGACGGCTGAGCTGTACCGCGTAGTGAAGCCCGACCAATAGACCAGGCAGCACGGCGGGAAGTGCCAGTTCGACGACCATCACGCGATTGATGGTCGACGTCGTGAGAACAACGATGGCGCCAAGTGCGGTTTGTACGAGCCCCAGCCGGAAGATGCCGAACCAGCCCAAAAAATTGCCGGAATTCGAATTCATGGCGTCCCCCACTGCAGACCGGCGAGCGCGAAAGCGGCAACCATCATCCCGATGACGTAAAGCAGCGTGCCGGTGGCGTTATAGAATGGTGCCTGGCCGGCTGGATCGGCGAGAAGCCGTTTCATCAAAACCAACTGCACTGCGAGCACGCCGATGATTGCGAGCGCATGCCAAGGCGCACCCCAAACGAACATCAGACCGGCGACGATGGCCTGTGGGACGGCCATGAACAGGCACGCAACCCAGGCGGCCCCGGCAACGCCCAGCTGAACGGGCAGCGAACGGATGCCCATCCGCTTGTCGCCTTCGATGGCCTTGAAATCATTGAGCGTCATGATGCCGACGGCACCGACGCTGTAGAGCGCGGCGATCAGGCAGATTCGCCAGTCGGGTAATGCACTCGCCATCACCGCCGCCCCGGTAAACCAGGGCAACCCCTCATAGCAGGCCGCAACCGCGGTGCAGCCACGCCAGCCTTCCTGTTTCAATCTGAACGGAGGCGCACTATAGGCCCATGCCAGCGCCAGCCCGACGCAAGCGGCAATGAAGGCCCAGACGCCCAGCAACGACGCCACCGCGAGCGAGAGGCCGGTCCACGCGACACCGATATAGAGCCCCCATCTGCCGGGAATTCGCCCTGATGGAATGGGTCGGTCAGGCTCGTTGATGGCATCGACGTGACGGTCATACCAGTCGTTGACCGCCTGGCTTGTCCCGCAAACGAGCGGCCCCGCCAGGATGACGCCAAGAAGAACCTCGCCCCAGCGGCCATCGAAAGTTTGACCCGAGGAAATCACGCCGCATGCGTAGGCCCACATCGGTGCAAACCAGGTGATCGGCTTGAGCAATTCGATGGAAGCGGAAAGCGACGGCCTCGACGGTGCATTGCTTGTCGCGGGACGAGGGTGTGCCATGGCCGTAAAGCTGAGCCTTCATTGTCGTTACGGACTGAAAGCAGAGTAAGTGTGACACATCAATACGTCAATTAAAGTTTACACAGTCAAACGCGCGTATTAATCGAGGTCGTGCTCTTCGCTGTCACGATCGCCGATGCCGTACCGGCGCAATTTGACGTAGAAGCTCTGCCGGCTGAGCCCCAGCATTTCCGCCGCCGACGCGCGGTTTCCCCGGGTCAGATCGAGGGAGGCCTCAATACAGAGTTTTTCAACGATATCTGTCGTTTCGCCGACGAGTTCTTTGAGCGGCACGCGTCCGACGAGTTTCGTCAGCTGTTCGACGGATTGCGGCAACTGTCGCTCCGCGCGCGATTCGCTGGCTGCCGCCGGCTCAAGTCGCCGAAGCGAAAAAGCGTAGTAGGGCTCCTCGCCGCTGTCGACCAGCACGGCCGAAATATCGACCTCGGCCCTACTGCCGTATTCACCGCGCACAATAGTCGCGAACCGCCGTGTGGTGCCGTGCTCGCGAACATGGGCAAGCAACACGTCGATGTCGACGCTGACGCGTCCCAGCCACCGGTCGACGGGCTCGCCCTTGACCTGCGTTTCCTGAGCCAGTTCGCAAAGCTCGAGGAATGCCGGATTGCCCATCATGATCCGCCGGTCCTTATCGACCAGAACCAGCCCGTCCGGCAGTTGATCGATGGCTTTGAATATGTTCGAGCGTTCGACAAGGCCTGTGGCGTTCGCCTCGCTGCCGCGCGTGTTGAGACGGACCAGATAGTAGGTCGTGCGGCTCTGGCGAATGAGAGACGTCGTCATCACGAGCTGCCGATGGCCATGCGCGGATACGACGATCACACCATCGACCCGGGGCATCGACTGGGCCGCGGACAGGCTGTCGATGGCAATAGGCGTGCTGTCTTCGCTGAACAAGTCGGCGAACGGGCGGCCGGCAACCGCCTTCGCTCCATTGACGAGAAGCTGAGTCGCTGCCGGATTGGCCTCGACGACCTTCTGGCTACGCGAATCGACGATCAGCACGGCTTCCGAAGACACCTGGAATAGGGCGCGGTAGCGGGTCTCCGACTGCCGCAGACGCTCGTATTCACGCTCCATGGCCGATTGGGCTTCAAGAATGCGCTGCTGTTGCACCGCCATCGGACGCAGGTCGTTGCCAAGTGCAAGCACTTTGCCGTTGCTTCCGAGCGGTATCGAAGTGTAGCGCACCGGGATATCGGGCTGACCGCCGACAGGATGGTTCACCTGCCGCCAGCGCGCGACATCATTCGCCGCCGGCGGACTTAGAAGATCCTTGGCCTTCTTGCGGCATTCGGGCGTGACAACATCGAGCCAAGACTTGCCGATCCAGTTCGAATAGGTTTCCTCGGGCATGTCTGTCGACGTGGCGAAGTCCTTGATCGTTCCGGCGCGGTCGATGACAACGGCGATATCCGACGTTGCCGCAATCAATCTTGCGGCCAAGTCGGCCTTCATGTCGCCGATCGTCTTTTCTGGTGTGTCGAATATTTTCACGGCTTTTCCCGCGCCCGGCAAGGCTATTTTGTAACACCGAGCAAACACAGAGCCGGCGTCAGGGCAGGCGATAGGCTCCGCCCCTGACCAGTTTGTCGCCGATGCGAATTGCTTCTATTGCGTCAGACGCCATACCATCGGCGCCGGTTTTCTTCCACAGGCCTGGATCATTCAGAAAGGCATTTCCACCGACGATGACGGCAAGGCTGGGGTTGCGAGACACCGTACGCAAAGTATCGATTTCCTCGATAAGTTGGTCAAGACGGTCTTCTGCCGCAAGTGAAAACCCGGCCAGATCAATGTGTTCCGAGCCTGCCATTTGCGCCAGTTCGTTGCCGTTCAGATCGGCAAAACCTCGAACATTCCAGCCGGCGCAGCGGAAAGCTTCACCGACCATGATAAGCCCGAAAGTATGCTGTTCACCTTTTGTCGCAACGAACGCAGCCTTGCGCGGTTTGCCAGAGCCGCTCAACAGCGGCGGTTGCCGATCGGCTGAAATCAGCCGAATCGCTTGCTGAAGGCGGGAGGTGGCGATCGTCACCTCGACAAAATCGAGATCGTCGCTCTCCCAGAGTTGGCCCATGTAGCGGGCCGCGCCACCGACGATCTCGACCAGCACCCTGTCGAGCGGAGCGCCTTCGGCAACGATGCCTTCGACATATTGTACAACCGCCATGGCATCGCAAGAGACGGCTAATCTGGTCAGTTCTCTTGCTTGCACAATTCTCGCAATCGAACTTGCGGCCTCGGCGCGTTCCGGCTCCGATGTCCTTGCTGCAAATGCGCTATGCGCAAAGAAAATCCGCGGGATTACCTCGGCTTCCAGTTCGGACCGGAGTCGTTCCCGCGCCTGATCCGATTTTAGATCTGTTGAATGTAATGCCGGGCCAAAGCCGTTCGGCAAATCTTTTGCTGAGCCAAGCCCGCTTGTCTCAGAGATACAGTTCATCTGATCGCCATCCTGCTTCGACCGCATTCTCGCCATGGGGAATGATCCCTTCTCTAACTCATCCTCCCGACTGGGCCATCTCTTTCGCGGATGCCTCCATCGCTTTCTTATCGAAACCCCTTCATGGAAGAGCGCGCTGCATGATCCGGGACGTAACCTGAGCACAGGGCGGTTGCCCGAAAAAGCAGTCTCCAGGAATGGTCATCCATTCCGATTGGCTCACGACGTCGATCACATACTGCAATAGCTCCTTCAAACATGTAAATCAAAATTTACGTCAACAAAGATTGACACCCTCCGTCAGCGAGATCTAAACTTTCGCGACATGCCGCCGCGTCACTCGACGATAGGCGCACATCGGGGAGAGCCAAGAATGGACCAGCCTGGACATCTGGCAAAGCTGCTCTACACGCCAGCCGAGCAGGCCCGCCGCGATGCATCGCCGTGGACATTGGTTCAAGGAATTCTCGCCCCGCTTCAGTTTGCGGTCTTCCTGATCAGCCTATGGCTGGTCCTCGCTTATCTGGCGACGGGTGAAGGTTACTTCGCAGCGACCGTCTCGATCGTTTTGAAGACGCTTCTCCTTTACGCGATCATGATCACCGGTTCGATCTGGGAAAAGGCAGTCTTCGGCCGTTACCTTTTCGCCCCGGCATTCTTCTGGGAGGACGTCGTCAGCATGGTGGTGCTGGCGCTGCACACAGCCTATCTCGTTGCCCTGTTGACCGCCGCGCTAAGCCCGGCTCAGCAGATGCTGCTCGCGTTGGCGGCCTACGCGAGCTACGTCCTCAACGCCACGCAGTTCCTTCTGAAACTCAGGGCCGCTCGCCTGCAGCGCGCCGCGACCACTGAAGTCTACGGGATTTCCGGCGCAGAGGGTTCGGCATGAGCGCTCAGACTTTATCCTTCGCACCAGATTCGCAAACCACGAGTGGATGCCTCGATGCGCCGGTCCTGCGCGAACGCGGTCAGCGCGAGGTATTCTGCGGCCTGACCGGCATTGTCTGGATGCACCGCAAGATCCAGGATGCGTTCTTTCTGATCGTCGGTTCGCGCACCTGCGCACATCTCATGCAGTCGGCTGCCGGCGTGATGATTTTCGCGGAGCCGCGCTTTGGCACAGCCATCATCGATGAGCGCGACCTCGCCGGTCTGGCCGATGCCAACGCTGAACTCGATCGGGTTGTCGATCGGCTTTTGAGCCGCCGCCCCGACATCAAGCTGTTGTTCCTCGTCGGTTCGTGTCCCTCGGAGGTCATCAAGCTAGACCTGTCGCGCGCCGCACAACGCCTGTCACGCCAGCATATGCCAGCTGTCCGTGTTCTCAATTACTCCGGCAGCGGCATAGAGACTACGTTCACGCAAGGAGAGGATGCCTGCCTCGCCTCGCTCGTTCCCGAGCTTCCTCCTTCGACAGATCCCGGCGTACCCCAACTCCTCGTCGTCGGCGCACTTTCCGATGTCGTTGAGGATCAGTTCAAACGGCTCTTCGACGAACTCGGCCTCGCGCCGGTCGCTTTCCTTCCGCCGCGCAAGTCGAGCGAACTCCCCTCTGTCGGCGAAAGTACGCGCTACCTCCTTGCGCAACCCTTCCTGAGCGACACGGGCAGGGCCCTCGATCAACGCGGCGCCAGCCACGTGCCGGCTGCATTCCCTCTAGGAGCCGAAGGCACGACACTCTGGCTCAGGGCCGCAGCCGACACATTCGGCATTTCGCCGGCCCTTTTTGAAAAGGTCATCGCGGCCCCTCGCGCCCGCGCCGAACGGGCCTTGGAAAACCACCGCGGCGCACTCGCCGGACGCCGGCTTTTCATGTTCCCGGACTCACAACTCGAGCCGCCACTCGCCCGCTTTCTGTCGCGCGAAATGGGCATGAGCCTCATCGAGGTCGGCACGCCCTATCTCAACCGGCAGCACCTTGCCGAGGAACTCGCCCTGCTGCCTCCGGGCACCCGGCTCAGCGAGGGGCAGGATGTCGATAAGCAGCTTGATCGCTGCCGGGCTGATAAGCCCGATCTCGTGCTTTGCGGTCTCGGTCTAGCCAACCCGCTGGAGGCCGAGGGCATCGCAACGAAGTGGTCGATCGAAACCGTCTTCACCCCCATCCAGGGCTATGAGCAGGCCGGAGATCTCGCTAAGATCTTCGCCCGCCCGTTGCGCCGCCGCCAACTGCTCGAGGTCTAGTCCATGCAATTGACTTTATGGACATACGAGGGCCCGCCGCACGTCGGCGCAATGCGCATCGCCACTGCCATGAAGGGTCTGCACTATGTCCTGCACGCACCCCAGGGCGACACCTATGCCGATCTCCTCTTCACGATGATCGAACGGCGCAATCATCGCCCGCCGGTCACCTACACGACATTCCAGGCGCGCGACCTCGGCAGCGATACCGCAGAACTGTTCCAGAACGCGGTCCGTGATGCCTGCAATCGCTTTCAGCCCGAAGCGATGCTGGTGGGCGCCTCTTGCACGGCCGAATTGATCCAGGACGACCCCGGTGGTCTGGCGCGTGCGTTGAACCTTCCCGTTCCTGTCGTGCCGCTCGAACTCCCCTCGTACCAGAAAAAGGAAAACTGGGGCGCCGCCGAAACACTCTATCAGCTGGTGCGCACCCTACTCGGCCCGAAAGCTCCGGCACCCGGAATTGCCCGGAGCCCGAGGGCCGTGAGCCGGAAGCCCCGCTGCAACCTCCTCGGCCCGACGGCGCTGGGCTTCCGGCATCGCGACGACGTCACCGAGTTGACGCGGCTTCTGACGAGCCTCGGCATCGAAATCAATCTCGTCGCACCGCTCGACGCCCGCCCCAGCGATCTGCTGCGGATACCGGACGCCGATTTCAACGTGGTGATGTACCCCGAAATCGCATCACCCGTGGCGCAGTGGCTGAAGCGTACGTTCGCCCAGCCGATGTCGACGATCGTGCCGATCGGGGTCAACGCCACCCGGGAATTCATTGCCGAAGTCGCAAGGCTCGCCGGTCTCGATCCCGCGACCGTCAAGTCGGTCGGTGACAGCCGCCTGCCGTGGTACTCGCGTTCGATCGACTCGACCTACCTCACCGGCAAGCGCGTCTTCGTATTCGGCGATGCCACGCACGCCATAGCCGCGGCCCGCGTCGCAGAGGAAGAACTTGGCTTCAAGGTCGTCGGGCTTGGCACCTACTCCAGGGAAATGGCCCGCGATGTCCGCACGGCCGCACAAAAATACGGCGTCGAGCCGCTGATCAGTGACGACTATCTCGAGGTCGAGGAGAGGATTGTCGAAGCGCAGCCGGAAATCGTCCTCGGCACCCAGATGGAACGCCACATCGCCAAGCGGCTGGGAATTCCCTGCGCAGTCATTTCCGCTCCCGTGCACGTGCAGGACTTCCCCGCGCGCTATTCGCCCCAGATGGGCTTCGAAGGCGCCAACGTGCTCTTCGATACGTTCGTCCACCCATTGATGATGGGGCTCGAAGAACACCTCATCGGAATGTTCCGCGAGGACTTCGAATTCCACGGCGATGCCGCACCCTCCCACCTCGGGCACATGACGGCGCAGCCGGACGCCACCGCTGCGCAGGTTTCGGTTGCCGATCGCTCTGAAGGTGTAACGCACGCATCCCCGCCAGCCGTCGTTTCCGAGATCGGCTGGAAGCCGGAGGCCGAAGCCGAACTCAAGAAGATTCCGTTTTTCGTACGCGGCAAGGCGCGCCGCAACACCGAGAAATTTGCCTGCGATCGCGGGCTCGACGTCATCACCATTGAGACCATCTACGATGCAAAAGCACACTTCGGCAAATAACGCCGCGCCCGTGCGCGTCGTCATCGTGACAATGGACAGCCACTTGGCCAGTGCTGCCGAGCGTGCTCGCACCAGCCTTGTAAAAGAGATTCCAGGCCTGCAATTGACCTTGCATGCCGCTTCCGAATGGGGCGACGACGCCTTCGCGCTCGAGCGCTGCAACGCAGATATCGCCGCGGGCCACATCATCATTACGACGATGATGTTCATGGAAGAGCACATCCGCGGAGTGTTGCCTGCACTGCAGGCCCGTCGCGAGACGTGCGATGCCATGGTCTGCTGCATGTCGGCAGGCAAAATCACCAGGCAGACCCGTCTCGGCGGGTTCACCATGGACGGCAGCGAAAAAGGCCTGCTCGCTCTCCTGAAGCGTCTCAAGCCGAAGACCGGAGCTGGGGCCAAGAAGCCTCCGGGCGGCGCCGAACAAATGGCCATGCTGCGCCGCGTGCCGAAGATTTTGAAGTTCATCCCCGGCACCGCTCAGGACGTCCGCGCATATTTCTTGACGCTGCAATACTGGCTCGCCGGTTCCGAAGAAAACATCGCCAATATGGTTCGCGCCCTTGTCGACCGCTATGCCCAGGGGCCGCGCGCCAAGGTCAGCGGCCGCCTCGCGGTAAAGCCACCGACTGAGTACCCCGAGGTCGGGCTCTATCATCCTCGAATGCGGGGACGAATTGCTGAACGCCTTGACGACTTGCCGAGCGCTCCGGCCACTGCCGATCGGCAAACCGTAGGAACGGTCGGATTGCTGGTCCTGCGCTCCTATGTGCTGGCTGGCAACACGGGCCATTACGACGGCATGATCGCCGCGCTCGAAGCTCGTGGCCTGCGTGTCATTCCCGCCTTCGCCAGCGGCCTCGATGCGCGCCCGGCCATTGAACGCTACTTCGTTCAGGATGGCTGCCCGGTCGTCGGCTCGGTCCTTTCTCTGACGGGCTTCTCACTGGTCGGTGGCCCCGCCTACAACGACTCCAAAGCGGCGTCCGAGATCCTCACGCGCCTCGACGTTCCGTATCTGTCGGCGCATCCACTCGAATTCCAGACGCTGCAACAGTGGGGCGCCTCCGAGCGCGGCCTGCTGCCGGTCGAAAATACCATCATGGTCGCGATTCCGGAGTTGGACGGCGCCACCGGCCCGACGGTCTTTGGCGGCCGCACCGATGGGTCGGGCGAGGCTTGCACCGGCTGCGGGCGCGGCTGCACGTTTTCGGAGTCGAAGGCCCGCGACATGCAGGTCTGCTCCGAGCGCGCCGACATGCTGGCCGCCCGGATCGACAAGCTGATCGCACTGCGGCGCACCCCGGTCCAGGACCGCAAAATCGCCATCGTGCTGTTCAATTTCCCGCCGAATGCCGGCAACACCGGCACGGCGGCCTACCTGTCCGTCTTCGAAAGCCTGCACAACACGCTGAAGGCGATGAGGAAAGCCGGCTACAGCGTCGAGGCTCCCGCAACCGTCGACGATTTGCGCGACAGCATCATTGTCGGAAACGCCGCGCGGTATGGCGCCATGGCCAATGTCGCCGCCAGGATCTCCGCCAGCGACCACGTCAGGCAGGAGACCTATCTAGGCGAGATCGAAGCGCAGTGGGGCCCCGCTCCGGGTCGCCAGCAATCGGACGGCAGCTCGATCTTCGTACTCGGCGCCAAATTCGGAAACGTGTTTGTCGGCGTGCAGCCCGCATTCGGCTACGAAGGCGATCCGATGCGTCTGTTGTTTGCAAAGGGCTTCGCGCCAACGCATGCGTTCTCTGCTTTCTGCCGCTGGTTGCGCAAGGACTTCGCGGCAAACGCAGTCCTGCATTTCGGCACCCATGGCGCACTCGAGTTCATGCCGGGCAAGCAGGCCGGGCCGTCGGGCGCCTGTTGGCCGGATCGGCTCATCGGCGATCTGCCGAACTTCTATCTCTACGCTTCGAACAATCCCTCCGAGGGGATGATCGCGAAGCGCCGGGCCGCTGCCACTCTCATAAGCTATCTCACGCCGCCGGTCGCGCAAGCGGGCCTATATCGCGGGCTTGTCGACTTGAAGGCATCGATCGAACGTTGGCGAGGCCTGGGCCCCGATGAAGAAGCACAACGCCTGCAGGTTGCCGAACTCGTTCAAGCGCAGGCAGCCGCCTTGGATTTTGTCGCTTCCGAGCCTGCGTGGGGCGAAACCGACATCGCCAAGGAAATAGCTGCGCTCAGCGAGGAAATCCTTTCCCTCGAATATGCGCTGATCCCCCACGGCCTCCACGTGGTCGGCCAGCCACCGACGCATGAGGAGCGCGTCGACATGCTCCTCTCTGTTGCCGACTCGACTCATCAGGTTACCTTCGAGCGTGCCGTGATCGAGGCGTTGGTCGAAGGTGCGGACCCCGATAGCGCGGTGTTGTGCGGTGGCGGCAGGGCTGATCCGAAAGCACTGGGGATCCTTGAATCTCTGGCCGCGACCGACGCGCTGCTGGCCAAGGACCACGAGCTATCCGGCATCCTGCACGCGCTGCAAGGTCGCTATGTTTCGCCGGCTCCCGGCGGCGATCTGCTGCGTTCGCCCGATATCCTCCCGACCGGGCGCAATCTGCACGGGTTCGATCCGTTCCGGATTCCAAGTGCATACGCGATGAAGGATGGAGCGCAGCAGGCGCAGCGGCTACTCGAACGCCATATGGCCGACGGCAACGCCTTGCCCGAGAGCATCGCCATCGTTTTGTGGGGAACCGACAACCTCAAGAACGAGGGGGCCCCGATTGCACAGACGCTGGCGCTTCTCGGTGCACGGCCCTGTTTCGATACTTATGGGCGCCTGTATGGCAGCGAACTGATCCCGCTTGAAGAGCTTGGCCGCCCCCGGGTCGATGTCGTCGTCACGATGTCTGGAATCTTCCGCGATCTGCTGCCACTGCAGATCAAATTGATCGCAGAGGCGTGCTTGATGGCGGCCAGCGCCGACGAGCCGCTTGACATGAACTTCGTGCGCAAGCATGCGCTCGAATACCAGGCGATCCACGGTTGCGACCTGGAGACGGCCTCCTTGCGCGTGTTCGGAAATGCCGACGGTGCATACGGAGCCAACGTCAACAATCTGGTTGAAAACGGCCGCTGGAACGACGGCGACGAGTTGGCCGAAACCTATACGAATCGGAAGGGCTTCGCCTACGGCATCAAGGGCAAACCGGTGCAGCACACGTTGCTGCTCGACAGCGTCTTGAAGGACGTCGATCTCGCTTACCAGAACCTCGATTCGGTCGAACTCGGCGTGACCACCGTCGACAACTATTTCGATACGCTGGGCGGCATCAGCAAAGCCGTGCAACGTGCGAGAGGCGGCAAGGCCGCCCCCGTTTACATTGGCGATCAAACGACCGGCAAGGGTGCCGTCCGGACGCTCAGCGAGCAGGTCGCGCTCGAAACGCGCACGCGTGCACTCAATCCCAAATGGTACGAAGGCATGCTCAAGCATGGCTACGAGGGCGTGCGCCAGATCGAGGTGCACGTAACCAATACCATGGGCTGGTCGGCCACCACCGGTCAGGTGTCTCCCTGGGTCTATAAGCAGCTCACCGAAACGTTTCTGCTCGATCCCGAGATGCGCGCGCGTCTTGCCGCGCTCAACCCGACCGCGTCCGCCAAGGTCGCAAGCCGCCTCATCGAGGCGCACGAACGCAATTACTGGAAACCGGACGATGACATGCTCAACGCCCTGCGCGAAGCAGGCGAGGAGCTTGAGGACCGTCTTGAGGGAATCGGCGTGGAGGTCGCAGCATGACACTTGATTTGAAATCCGGATGTGGAACTTGCGAGGACGTCAGCCCGCCCGATGGCGACGGCAGCGTCCAGGTCCATCTTGACCCGACCGTCAGGATCGATACTGCGAAAGTGTTCGCGATCTACGGAAAAGGCGGCATCGGCAAATCCACGACGTCGTCGAACCTGTCGGTGGCGTTCTCGAAACTCGGCAAGCGTGTGCTGCAGATCGGTTGCGATCCAAAGCACGATTCGACCTTCACGCTGACCAAGCGGCTTATCCCGACCGTCATCGATATCCTCGGCGAAGTCGACTTCCATTCCGAGGAATTGCGCGCCGATGATTTCGTCTTCGAAGGCTACAACGGCGTCATGTGCGTCGAAGCCGGCGGACCGCCGGCCGGGACCGGCTGCGGCGGCTACGTCGTCGGCCAGACGGTCAAGCTCCTCAAAGAGCATCACCTGCTGGAAGACACCGACGTCGTCATCTTCGACGTCCTGGGAGACGTGGTCTGCGGCGGCTTCGCAGCACCTCTCCAGCACGCCAACCGCGCGCTGATCGTGACCGCCAACGACTTCGACTCGATCTTCGCAATGAACAGGATCGTTCAGGCGATCAAGGCCAAGTCGAAGAATTACGACGTGCGGCTTGGCGGCGTCATCGCCAACCGCAGTGACGAGACCGATGAGATCGACCGGTTCAACGCCGCGGTCGGCCTGAAGACACTGGCCCGTTTCCCGAACCTCGACGTCATCCGCCGCAGCCGCCTCAAGAAGGCGACGCTATTCGAAATGGAACCATCACCCGAGTTGGAGGCGGTTCAGAAGGAATACCTCAACCTCGCCGCAGCGCTCTGGGCGGGTACCGATCCGCTCGACGCGGATGCGATGAAGGATCGTGAACTCTTCGATTTCCTGGGATTCCAATGATGCCGAATCTTGATTATCAGCGCCGTCGCGGACAACTCGAAGAATACTTTGACCGCACCGCCATGGATGCCTGGAAGAGGCTCACGTCCGACGTCCCGGTGAGCGGCATTCGTGCAACCGTGCGGGCCGGCCGCGATCGGATGCGCGCGACTCTTCTGGCAGCGCTTCCCGCAAACCTGACCGGCCGGCGCATCCTCGATGCCGGCTGCGGTACGGGCGCCATGAGCATCGAACTGGCCCGCCGCGGCGCCGACGTTTTCGCCGTCGATCTCTCGCCCAACCTGATCGCCATCGCCCGCGAACGCACACCGCACGACCTGCGGCATGGCAGTATCGAGTATGGCGTCGGTGACATGCTGAGTGCTTCGCAGGGCGACTACGACCACATCGTCGCGATGGATTCTCTCATTCACTATCCGGCAGCCGACATGGTCCGGGTGCTCGAAACGTTTTCGTCGTCGGCACGCCGCTCGATTCTTTTCACGTTCGCTCCGCGCACGCCTGCGCTGACCGTCATGCACACCGTCGGACGCTTGTTCCCGCGGTCAAACCGTGCGCCAGCCATCGAGCCGGTCAGCAATACCGGCTTGCGCCAGCGCATAGACCAGTCCTTCGACCTGGGTCCCTGGCGCCCGGCCATGAGCGCGCGGATCACCAGCGGTTTCTACATGTCGCACGCCATGGAGCTTGTCCGTCGATGAGCATGATCCGGCCGAAGCTTTCGGAAATTCTCGCCGCACTTGGGCCGCGGGCGCTTCCCTTTGCCGACGCCGCTTCGAAGGAATTGCCGCTCGGCCGATTGCTGCGCTTGTCCCTTTTCCAGGTATCGGTCGGCATGGCGCTCGTCCTCCTCAACGGCACGCTGAACCGCGTGATGATCGTCGAGCTGGGCGTTTCGGCGTGGCTTGTATCCCTGATGATCGCCCTGCCGCTCGTCTTCGCTCCCTTGCGGGCGCTGATCGGCTTTCGGTCCGATTGGCACAAGTCGGCCTTCGGATGGCGTCGCGTGCCCTACATCTGGTTTGGCACCATGATGCAGTTCGGCGGCTTCGCGATTCTGCCGTTCGCGCTGCTCGTGCTGACGATGGATGATCCCGGCAAGGCGATCTTCGGTGAAATCGCGGCCGCGGTCGCCTTCCTCCTTGTCGGCATTGGAATTCACACCACGCAGACTGCGGGCCTGGCGCTCGCCAACGACCTGGCGCCGCCGGAGACCCGCCCGCGCGTCGTCGCGCTTCTCTACGTCACGCTACTCCTCGGGATGGTCGTCAGCTCGCTTGTTTTCGGGGCGCTGCTTCAGGACTTCGGCCCGACAAAACTGGTTCAATGCATCCAGGGTGCGGCCGTCCTCACCGTCATTTTCAATTCGATAGCGCTTTGGAAGCAGGAGTCGATCGACGCCAGACGGGCAGCCGATACAACCCCGCGCCCGCCCTTCGAGAAGTCCTGGCGGACATTCCTCAATGGCGGTCGCGCCAGCCGTCTGCTTCTCGTCGTCGGGCTGGGAACCATGGGCTTCAGCATGCAGGACATCCTGCTTGAGCCGTATGGCGGCCAGATACTGCATCTTTCCGTCGGTGCCACGACGGTACTGACGGCTTTGATGGCGGCAGGTTCGCTCGTCGCTTTCGCCATGGCCGCACGGTCTCTCACTCACAGCGGCGATCCATGCCGTCTTGCAGCGCTCGGCGCACTGGCGGGTCTGCCGGGGTTCAGCGCGGTGATCCTCGCCGCGCCGATGGATTCGGATCTAATGTTCCGGATCGGCGCCACCGCGATCGGCTTCGGCGCCGGTCTCTTCGCGGTCGGCACGTTGGCCGCAGCCATGTCGCTTGCCCGCGATGGACAAAGCGGCCTCGCACTTGGGGCCTGGGGCGCCGTACAGGCGACAGCCGCTGGTCTCGGAATTGCGCTCGGCGGCGCCATCCGCGACTGGATTTCATTTCTCGCCGAAACCGGAAGCCTTGGCGAAGTCCTTACCGATCCTTCGGTTGGCTTCAGCTTCGTCTACCACCTGGAAATCGCGCTGCTCTTTGCAACGCTCGTCGCAATAGGACCGTTAGTGCGCCCATTCGGTGCCGAGCGGCCCGCCACCACACAGCGATTTGGTCTGGCCGAACTGCCAGGCTGACGCACAGATCGGAGGTTGATCGAGATGACACTTGGATTCAGCGAACACATCGATATCGCGCTCATCGTGCTCTACGCATTCTGGATCTTCTTTTTCGCGCTGATCTTCTACCTTCGCCGCGAGGATCGCCGCGAGGGCTACCCTCTCGAGGTCGAAGTGACCGGACGGGTCCACAGCGATTCCGCGATGTGGATGCCCAAGCCGAAGTTTTGGACGCTTCCTGGCGGTGTGCGCAAGCAGGCTCCGCAGGCGCAACCCAACGAGCCGGAATTCCACGGCCGTCGCATTTCGAAGCTCGATGGCGCGCCTTACGAGCCGACCGGCAATCCACTGACCGACGGCTTCGGCCCGGCCTCATACGCACTGCGTGACGAGGTTCCCGACATGACCGGCTACGGCGACGTGAAGATCACACCGTTGCGCGCATTCCACGAAATGGATGTGGTTGCCGGCGATGTCGATCCTCGCGGACTGAGCGTCGTCTCTCGGGACGGAAAGGATGTCGGGACGGTCTCCGACCTCTGGGTCGATCGTTCCGAAAGCCTGATCCGCTACTACGAGATCGAGCTTCCAGGTGTCGTTGTCTCCGCCGCAGAGGGTGAAGACGAGCCGGTAGCGTCCAGCTCACACCGAGTCTTGGTGCCGTACGCGATGGCGACTCTTGTCGCCGGCAACTTCCTCATGCCGGTCTCGAAACGCCATGTCCGCGTAAGTTCCCTCAACGCCGATCAATTCGCCGATGTGCCCACGACGAAATCTAGAGATCAGGTCACCCGGCGCGAGGAAGACCGCATCAGCGCCTACTACGCCGGCGGCCAGTTCTTCAACCGCGTCGAGCCGGCAGGATCACTGACATGACATACAAAGACGACGATTTCGCCTTCGAGCCGGTTCCAGGCCTGCCTGCGCATCTGCCGCGTGGCGAGGAAATGCTCTGGCAGGGATCGCCGCAATGGCGTTCCCTCGCTTGGCGCGGCATGTATGTCCGGCCCGTCGCAATATACTTCGGGCTGATCATGGCTTGGCGGCTGAGCGAAGGGCTGGGCGAAGGTGGCTCGATCATAGCGGCAAGCGCTTATGCACTCGAACTCCTCCCGGCCGCGCTGGGCGCGCTAGGGGTGCTGCTCGCTCTTGCCTGGCTCTATGCCGGATCGACCATCTACACGATCACCAGCCGCCGCGTCGTCATACGGTCCGGCGTCGCGCTGCCGATGACGGTCAACCTGCCATTCAATATCATCGAGAACGCTGCCTTGCGACTTTCGCAGGACGGTTCGGGCGATGTGCCGCTCAAGATCGCCAAGTCGCAGAATGTGTATGCGCTGGCGCTCTGGCCGAACCTGCGTCCCTGGAACTTCTCGCGGCCGGAACCGATGCTGCGCAGCATCCCTGATGCGCAGCGCATTGCAGGCATCCTCGCCAAGGCGCTCCAGGTCAGCCTGGAAGACGGCGAGAGTTCGTCGGCCGGTCGCGCGCAGGCCGCCGGCAGGACCGAGCCGCGCGCACAGGCAGCATCTTCCCTCACCGCGCACGATCTCCAAGGAGCCGTATCATGAAACGCCGCCAACCCGTTGAAACGGTCCCTCGCAAAGCGCTGATCGCGGCGGGGCTATTGGTCGGTTTCTCACTTGCAGCCGTCACGGCCGCCCGCCTCACTGGCTACAAATGGGACTGGAAACCCGCAGGCACCGTCGTTGCCACCCGTGCAATCGAATTCGTTGCGGGCGACAACGGCGGGGTCAAGGTCAAGGACGCCCGGACCGGCGAAATCCTCGGCAGCTACACGTTCACCGAGAACGCGTTCATGCGAACGGTCATGCTCGGCCTGCGCAAGGAGCGGGCCATCGTTGCCGGAAATCGCGGCGAACCCTTCAACATCGAGCAATGGAACGACGGTCGGGTGACCGTTTCGGATCCCGTCTCCGGGCGGCATTTCGAGCTGGCAGCCTTTGGCCATCACCAGGTCGAGGCGTTCGCCGATCTGCTGAACTGAAGCCGTGGTGAGAGAGGTAAGACTTAAAGAAAGCGTGCACCGTAAGAATAGGGAACAGAAACAGATGCTTGGAAACCTTATTGCGCCCACTGAACGTTTCGACGTCGATTGTACGATCGAGGTCGAGAACACATTCGAGAGCCTTCACGCCCACGTCGTCCTCGACGGCGACATCGCCATCGAACCGGGCGACTCCGTGCTCGTCCACGGCGAACCGGTTCGCGTGCCGTACGGCGAGAAAGTCACCATGCGCCGCCGGGCAACCGTAACGCGGGCCGGCTGGCTGGAGCGCAAGTGGACGCGCGCCACCGGCGATCTCGAATTCATGGAACTGTGCGAATTCAGCTTCTCCTCAGGGAGGGAACTATGACCATTGGCATTCCAGGTGCCCCCAATGCAAGCACCCGCAAGGCGCAGGAAGATTCGCTGCTTGCTCCCCGCTTCTATACGACCGATTTCGAAGAACTCGATCGCCTCGACGTAACGCCCGTGCGGCGCGAGTGGGATGAACTCATCGCCGAGTTGAAGAGCGACCCCAACAAGGGCCATTTCAAACGCAACGAACAGTGGGACGACTTCGATCTCGACAGCCTGCCAGAAGGTCTGCGCAAGGAGTTCCTCGATTTCCTCATCTCATCGCTGACAGCGGAATTCTCCGGCTGCGTCCTCTATGCGGAGATGAAGAAGCGCGGCAAGAACCCGGACGTGAAGGAGCTGTTCTCGCTGATGAGCCGTGACGAGGCCCGCCACGCAGGCTTCATCAACAACACGCTCAAGGACTTCGACATTGCCGTCGATCTCGGTTTCCTGACGCGCAAGAAGAAGTACACCTTCTTCAAGCCGAAGTTCATCTACTACGCCACCTACCTTTCGGAGAAGATCGGCTATTCGCGCTACATCACCATCTTCCGTCATCTGGAGCGCCATCCCGACAAGCGGTTTCATCCGATTTTCAAATGGTTCGAGAAATGGTGCAACGACGAGTTCCGGCATGGCGAAGCGTTCGCGCTGCTGATGCGCGCCAATCCGCATCTGCTGAGTGGCAGGAACAAATACTGGGTGAAGTTCTTCCTGGTCGCCGTCTACGCGACCATGTATGTCCGCGACCATGCCCGCCCGCATTTTCATAAAGCCATCGGTATGGACCCGACGGACTACGATTACCGTGTTTTCCAGATCTGTAACGAGATCACCAAGCAGGTGTTCCCGCTGACGCTCGACATCGACAGTGCGAAGTTCCGCAAGTTGCTCGACAGGTTGCGCATGATCAGCATCGACATGGAGGCCGCAAAGGCAAAGGGCGGCATCATCGGCCGCATCAAGACGGCAGGGCTCGGCGCTCAAGCCGTATTCACTTTGATGCGGCTTTACCTCCATCCCGCGAAATCCAACGAACTGCCGGATTCGATCCGGCTGGTGCCGGCTTGGTAAGGACAACAGGCAAATGATCGAGACAGCATTGGCCGTGGCGGTCGCGTTGTTTTCCTGGTGGTTCTCCACCGGGGTGATCCTGCTGCTCAATCAACTGCCGCGCAGTACCTTCGCGTGGAGCATGGCGGCAGCAACGGCGCTGGCCGCGGTTGCAATCTGGGCGATTCTGGAGACAAGCGACATGACGACGGCTGAGGGAGCCTATATCGGCTTCCTCAGCGGAATTGTTCTTTGGGGATGGCACGAGTTGAGTTTCCTGACGGGGTTCATTACCGGGCCGCGCCGGGAATTATGCCCGCAGGGAGCAACCGGCTGGCATCGTTTCAAGTTGGCAACAGCAACCTTGATCACGCATGAAGTGGCGATTTTCGCAACTTTGCTGGCGCTGATTGCGCTTTGCGTCGACGCTCCAAACCAGACTGCGCTTTTGACTTTCGCCAGTCTCTGGCTGCTGCGCCTCAGCGCCAAGTTCAATATCTATCTGGGAATCCCCAATCTGACCGAAGAGTTCCTCCCAGCCCATCTGCATTACCTGAAGTCCTACTTCCGCGTCCGCCCGATGAACGGCCTGTTTCCGATTTCGGTGACGTTCGCGACAGTGACGGCAGTGCTGTTGTTGCTGCCGTCTTTTGAACCGGCTGCAACGCCTTTCGACGCCACGGCTGCGCTTCTCGTCGGGTCGCTCGTCGCACTCGGCGTCTTCGAGCACTGGATGATGGTTCTGCCGCTGCCCGATGCGGCCCTGTGGCGCTGGGCGATGCTGGATAGCCGGCCGGCCGGAAGCAGACCTGAACCGACCCAGAACGCGACGCACCGTATCGACCCGCAGTCGATGCAGCAGCGTCCCTATATCGAACGAAAAACGCGCGATGGTTGTGAAGCAACTGCCCTCGCCCCGGTCCTGATGGGAGCAAAGTGATGATGGATTACGCCAAGAAGTTCGACGACGCGATCAGCGCGCTGCACCGCGAGGGCCGTTACCGGGTATTTGCCGACCTCAAGCGCCGCTGCGGGGAGTTCCCGCGCGCGGCTCATTTCGGCGCTCAGGATGGCCCGCGCGAAATCACCGTATGGTGTTCCAACGATTATCTCGGCATGAGCCAGAACCCGAAGGTCCTGGCCGCCATGCACGAGGCCATCGACACCGTCGGCGCCGGCTCCGGCGGCACCCGCAATATTTCCGGCACGACCCACTATCACGTCGAACTCGAAAACGAGATCGCCGACCTTCACGGCAAGGCGTCGGCCCTGCTTTTCACGTCCGCGTTCGTTGCCAACGACGCCACCCTCGATACCATCCAGAAGCTGATCCCCGGCATCGTCATCTTCTCGGACAAGAAGAATCATGCGTCGATGATCGCCGGCATCCGTCACGGCGGCGGCATGAAGCACATCTGGCGCCACAACGACCTCGACGACCTCGAGTCGCTGCTCAAGCAGTATCCCAAGGACACCCCGAAGCTCATCGTGTTCGAAAGCGTCTACTCGATGGACGGCCACATTTCGCCGATCGCCGGCATCTGCGATCTGGCCGAGAAATACGGCGCCATGACCTACCTTGACGAAGTCCACGCCGTCGGCCTCTACGGGCCGCGCGGCGGCGGCATCGCCGAGCGCGAGGCGGTCATGGACCGCGTCGACATCATCAACGGGACGCTGGCCAAGGGCTTCGGCGTCATGGGCGGCTACATCGCCGCCACGAAGCCGATCTGCGATGCGATCCGCTCGTATGCGGCCGGCTTCATCTTCACGACCTCGCTCGCCCCGGCCATCGCCGCCGGTGCGCTGGCCTCGATGCGGCACCTGAAGTCGTCGAGCGTCGAGCGCGAGCGCCATCAGGAGCGCGCCGCGACGTTGAAGGCGCGCCTTGCCGAGGCCGGCCTGCCGGTCATGGAAAACCCCAGCCACATCGTGCCGGTGATGGTCGGCGATCCGGTCCACTGCAAGGCGGTGACCGACGCGCTGCTCGAT
>JAHJQI010000033.1 GCA_018819265.1 Alphaproteobacteria bacterium | reverse complement strand
CGCCTTGCCGTGAAGGTCGGCGATCTCGTTTTCGAGCTCGACGTGATAGTGGGTTGTGCCGGAAATATTGCGGGTGCCGCCGGAGCCGGCGCCGACGGTGTCGATGGCTTCGTGCATGGCGGCCAGAACCTTCGGGTTCTGGCTCATGCCGAGATAATCGTTGGAACACCATACGGTGATTTCGCGCGGGCCATCCTGAGCGCCGAAATGAGCCGCGCGCGGAAACTCCCCGCAGCGGCGCTTGAGGTCGGCAAATACCCGGTAACGGCCCTCGCGGTGCAGCGCGCTGATCGCGTCGTCGAACTTCTTGGCGTAATCCATCAAACGTTCCCTGACGATCCGATTGCACTGCCGGATTGCGAGTTGGTCCTGAAAGCCCGTCGCGGTCCGCGCGCCCGTTCATATTCATTTTAGGCTAACCCTAGCCTAGCCATACGTGGGGCACAATGCGACGGATGCGTTGCGCCACAGTTACTCAGTCCGCCTTTTGATCATGCTGCCATGAGCCCAGCATCCCTTACTTGCCTTAAGCCTATCCGCAGATAAAGTCCGACCAAGGTCCGAATATCTGCCAGGGCTCCAGTACACCCGGCCCCCGGCGCGAACATTGAGGAATATCAAGCGGCCGAAAGCAACTGTGCCGGCCGGTTTTTTTCCAGCACAGTTCGAGGTGTTGAAGGGGAGGATTTCAGTAGCTGCCGGCCTCGTTGCCGACGCCGTCCTTGCCGTAGAGATCGGGGCGGAACTGCACGACGCCGTCGCTGGTTGCCCAGGCGGTGAGGTAGGCGAAGTAGAGACGGACCGGCTTTTTCAGACGGACGTCCTTCGATTCACCGCTCTCGCGCATGGCGATGACCTGCGACTTGCTCCAGCCTTCCTTGTCTTCCAGCAGCCAGGCTGCGAGTTCCTCAATGTTGTGTACCCTGATGCAGCCGGAACTGGCGGCGCGGAAGTTGCGCCCGAACAGCGAATCGGAAGGCGTGTCGTGGAGGTAGACCGAGTAGCTGTTGTGGAAGTTGATCTTGACGAAGCCGAGCGGGTTCTCCTTGCCGGGCTTCTGTCGGTAAGAGAGGCCGTGAGGCATCGATGAGCGCCAGTTGATCTTCTCTGGATCGAGCTTGCGGCCGCTGCCATCGTAGGCATCGATGCCATATTTGACGAGAACGTCCTTGCCGGCCTTCTCCATCTGGCGGCCCTTCGGAATGAGATCCTGGGAGACCACCGTCGGGGGCAGGCGCCAGACCGGGTTGAAGTTCAACTCGTGGATGCTGGAAGACAGCGTCGGCGACTTGCGCGAAACCTTGCCGACAACGCCGGCGTGGCGGCTGACGACCTTGTCGTCCTCGACGGCCTCGATCTGGGCGGCGGGAATGTTGACGACGACGTACTTGCCCTTCTTGGTCTTGCTGGCGTATGCGCGAATCCGCGAAAGGCCTTTTTTCAGCTGCTCAAGCCGGGATTTCGCGGTGACGTTGAGGGCCGCGCGCGTCCGCTTGTCGACGATGCCAGTCGGGGCCAGGCCGTTCGTCGCCTGGAAGCGCTTGACCGCCTTTTCGACGCTGTAGTCGAACTGCTGGGGCATCCAGGCTTCGCCGCTTTCGAGTTCGCCCGTAAGCTGCAGGCGCTTGCGCAGGATTTCAACGGACGGGTCGTTATAGCCGGCAGCGAGCTTCGTCGCCGGGACCGGGTTCCAACCGCCTGCTTTGACGATCCCTTCGTAGCGCTCGATTGCCGTCTTGGTCGCGGCGAGGTTGGCTGGCGACAGCGTTGGGTAGCCCGGCGGCGGATTGGCCTGCCAGCGGCGCGTGAAATCGATGTCCGAACCCGAGTTGCTGGTCGAAGTGGAGATGTCGGCAAAGGGGTTCCACTGCTGAGCGCCGGCGGGGCCTGTTGTGGCAAAGCCGGCGGCAATCGAAGCGAGCAAGGCCAGAACTGTCGCAAATCGACGTGTGAGCGAGCCGATCAAAATCATCACCCCTGAGTGTAAGTGCCCCGGAAACGCCAACGAACTCCGAATACGATTGTTGCTGGTTCATACCAGCGCCGGTGCCGTGCGGTCCATGCCGCGGCCCCGGATGCACTCGACAAGCGCCATTACGGCAACAGGGTGATGCAATCACCCCGGGAATTGAAGTCACAGGTCAAGGAACATGTTCGAGAATTACACCGGTGATGCCATGGCGCAACAATGATTGCTGGCGGCAAAGCCAATTGGATATGGTCATGCACAAAAAAGAGCCGCGGGGCTGCCGCGGCTCAGGCTCAAGTTCGCGTCGAGGTCGTTTGGATCGTCGTGTCGATGGCGGGCTGGCGATCAGAGGCGATAACGGATCTGGTCGGTCCAGAAGCGCTCGAGGCGGACCAGCGAGCGGTTCAGTCTGTTGAGGTCGTCCTGGCCGACTTCGCCGACAGCGTCGAGAGAGCCGAGCTGGCGCTGATACAGGCCACTCAGGATATCGCAGGCGTCCTGGCCCTTATCGGTCAGGCTGACGCGAACGGAGCGGCGGTCGGTCTCGGAGCGCTTGTAGTGAATGTAGCCCATATCAACCAGCTTCTTCAGGTTGTAGGAGACATTCGAACCAAGGTAATAGCCGCGTGTCTTCAGTTCGCCGGCGGTCAGTTCGCTGTCGCCGATATTGTGCAGAAGAAGGGCCTGGACCGGGTTCAGTTCCGATCCGCCGCGGCGGTCGAACTCGTCCTTGATGACATCAAGAAGAAGACGATGCAGGCGCTCAACCAGGCGCAGCGCCTGGAGGTACTCGCCGTGGAACGTTTCTTCGACTTCCGGAGAGGCATGCCGCCCCATATCAAATGCTAAACTCATTGCTGACTGCCTCATTCCTGTTTGGTCGGTTTTTTTGGCCCCGTATTCTCGGGTTACCTGGAATGTAAGCCAGACTGCTAAAGGTTACCTAAATAGATATAGTAAAAGAATAGTAACGGCCGCGTCGCGCAAGACTTCGTTTACACAATTGCTTCGAAATGAAACGAAGTCACCGGTTTTGCAACCTGAGATTGCCGCAAATCGGCGATTTTTCAACGCGCACCGGCAGCAAATTCCGCCGATAGAGCCGAAAACGTCCAACGAATATTAATGCAGTTAAGGTGTCCAAAGCGCCAATCTTGGTTAATTCAGGGTAAAGCCTGCATCTCTTCGCGGGTCTGCAGCACCAACTCACCCTCGGCCAGCGGGGCGAAGTAACTCTCGACACAGGCGAGGTCGATCTCGGCGATCGTCGGCGGCTGCCAGCGCGGGGCCTTGTCCTTGTCGACCAGCATGGCGCGAACGCCCTCGGCAAAGTCGTGCCCCTCAAGGAAGCGGCAGGCCAGCCTGTAGTCGCGCGCCAAAGTTTCGCGAATGCCGCAATGGCGGGCTTCGCGGATGTGGCGCAGGCTGACGGCCAGCGAAAGCGGCGCGCGGGCCAGGAGGTCGTGGCGGACGCCAGCGGCCCATTCGGCTTCGCTGCCGGTGACATCGGCGAGGCGGGCCAGGATTTCGGGAACCGAAGCTGGCGAAAAGCAGCGTTCGATCATATCGCCGCGGCCCATGAGTTCGCTTTCGCCTGGATCTTGATGGCGATCGTCAAGCAGCCGATCGATCGGCCATGCCTCGATGAGGCCGTCGATGATTTCCGCGAACCGGGAAGCGGGAAGGCAGTGCGTTACAAGGCCCAGCGCATAAGCGTCGGCACGGCCTATCCTGCGGCCCGTCAGGCCCAGATAAGTGCCGATTTCATGCGGCAGGCGGGCCAGGACGTGGGCGGCACCAACATCGGGAAACAAGCCGATCGAGGTCTCGGGCATGGCAAAGCGATACTTTTCGCCTGCGACCCGGTGGGTATTGAAGGCCGATAGTCCGACGCCGGAACCCATGACGAGGCCGTCGATCAGAGCGGCCGTCGGCCGCGAGAAGCACTCGAGCGCCCAGATCAGCCGGTACTCCTCGGCAAACAGCCGGCGGCCCTCCTCCCTGTCTTCGCGATAACAGTCGAGGATCTTGCGGACATCGCCTCCGGCACAGAAGGCCTTCGGACTGGCCGATTGAATGACGGCTGCATAGGTCTGCGGGCCGTTGGCAAAATCGGGAAGTGCCGCCGCGATCGCCGCACGCATGGGCCCGTCAAGCGCATTCAGGGCCGCGGGCCGGTCAAGCGTGATGAGGCCCAGCGCGTTTCGCTTCTCTATCCTGACGCCCGGCGGCATCAATTGCGGATCCAAGTCGTTCGGCATGAATTCCCCCTGCGGCCGTAAAATGCGGACTTGCTCCCGGCACTGACCAATGGTTAACCTTTTGGCCACTGATTCGCGAACAGACTGAACTTGAGTCAAGCTCAACAGCAGTGGCAGAGAGCTGTTATCACCGCCTTATGCCCGCCATCAACAGTGGCCATTTCGCATGGTTCGCAAGGGCAACGTGCCCGGTTATTGTCTGCACGTCGTGTTTGAGTGAGCCGTAATCGGCACGTCGCGCCAATTCGAGCGCGCGGCGCAATCCTAACGGGTCCGACCGCGTCGTATTGCGTTGAGGCGTCCTAACTCTTCCGATTGGGCCCATCCGAAAGGGCCCTTCCGTTGGGGCGCCGCACCGACTGCGGACCGGCAAATTGACAGAGACGCGACCAAGCGCCCGACGACCTTCGGCCGGAGTCGAGCTTTGGATCCAGAACACGAGATCTCCGGCAACCCGGTGCTCGCGCTTCAAACGCGGCAGGGAATTTCAGTGCCGGGCCAGCGTGGCATGGGGGAAAAATGACTGTAACGTTCCGGGGATGGTTGATGCCGGCGGGGGCCGCATTCTTCAGTATTCTCGCCGCCGGTGCCGTCAATGCACAGTCGTTCTACGAGGCCATCACAGAGGTGGCGCGAACGAAAGTGCAGCAGCCGTCGAATCCCAGCCCGCACACGCAGCCGACGGCAATCCCGGCGGCGCCCGCCTCCGCCTCCGCACCCGCGGCCGCCGAAACGCCGCCGGCCGCCGAAAATCCGCAGGCGCGCCCCACAAGCGTCACCAAGGAGGACGGATACCGCTATCAGCCGGTCGCGGATGAGAATGCGAATAGCTGGCCGAACGCGGAAGTGCAGATCGCTCGGGCCCGCTGCCGTTTCCTCCTCAGGCATATCAAAGCCGAAGCCGTGCCACTTGACCCGATCAAGGATGGCACCTGCGGCGACCCGGCTCCAGTCAAACTCGTCAGCGTCGGCACGAAGCCGAAGGTGACGTTCGATCCGCCCGCCCTCGTCAATTGCGACATGGTGCAGTCGCTGCACGACTGGATCGTCAAGGATCTGCAGCCGCTGGCACGGCGCCATCTGAAATCCCCAATCACGTCCATCGAGACGATGAGTTCATATTCGTGCCGCAACGCCTACGGGCGGCAGGATACGCGGCTGTCGGAACACGCCCGCGCCAACGCCATGGATATCCGGGGCTTCAGGACCGCCAAGGGCAACAAGACACAGCTGATCGCGCACTGGGGGCCGACGCAGCGCGATATCGCGGCGTCCAAACTGGCGGCAGCGCAGCGCAAAACAAAGACAGCCGGAGCCGCGCGCGCTGCGGCTGCAAGCGCGGCCGGCAACCGCGGGACGGCAGCGGCGTCGCTGGCGACAGAAGCAAGCGAGCCCGATCAGCAACCCGAAGCGGCGGCTGCGAAAGTCGAAGTGGCCGCCACGGAGAGCGGGCCGGCCGTGCCGGACTCCGGGAGCGTCTCGCCGCCGCGACTTTTATTTCGACCGTCTTTTCTCGATAGCCTGGGCGGAGCACGAACCGCCTTCGGTATCGCGCCAAGCCGGCTCGGCGGACCGGCCCTGTCGGCGCTCGAAGCCGGGGAGGCGGCCGAGGCTCCATCATGGCCCGTGCTTCTCGTCAGCGATAGAATCGATATTTCGAAGGCGTCGACGCCAAGTGCACGGTTTCTGCACGAAGCCCACAGGACAGCGTGCAGAATTTTCGGTACGGTGCTGGGGCCGGAGGCAAATCGCGCGCACCGCAACCACTTTCATGTGGACCTGGCCCAGCGCGACCTCGGCAACTACTGCCGCTAATTCGGCATTACCAGGTTCCATATAGTCGATGACCTTGAAGAATACCGATAAAGATGCCGGGCCTGCGCTGGCCCAGATGCCCGGTGCGTTTCCTGCCATAAGAATGCGGCGCAACCGCCAGGCTCACTGGACGCGGCGGATGGTTGCCGAGCATCGGCTCAGCACCGACGATCTGATCTGGCCACTTTTCGTTATCGAGGGCCAGGGCCGGCGCGAGCCGGTGCCTTCGATGCCGGGCGTCGAGCGGTTCAGCATCGATCTCGCGGTGGCGGCCGCCCGGCAGGCCGCCGATCTCGGCATTCCGGCGATTGCGCTTTTCCCGAATACCGACCCGGCGCTGCGCAGCGACGCGGCGAGCGAAGCCTTCAACGCCGACAACCTCGTGTGCCGGACAACGCGGGCGATCCGGGACGCCGGCCTCGATCTCGGCATCATTCTCGACGTGGCGCTCGATCCCTATACCAGTCACGGCCATGACGGCCTCATCATCGGCGAACGAATCGACAACGATGCGACCCTTGAAGCGTTGCGGCGGCAATCGCTGGTCCAAGCCGAAGCGGGCGCATCGGTGCTGGCGCCATCGGACATGATGGACGGGCGCATCGGCGCGATCCGCGCGGCGCTCGAGGCATCCGGCTTCCAAGACACGATCCTGATGAGCTACGCGGCGAAATACGCCAGCGCGTTCTATGGGCCGTTCCGCGATGCCGTCGGCTCGTCTTCGACGCTGAAGGGCGACAAGCGCACCTACCAGATGGATCCAGCCAATTCCGACGAAGCAATTCGCGAAGTGGCGCTCGACATCGCCGAGGGCGCCGACATGGTGATGGTCAAGCCGGGCATGCCGTATCTCGATATCGTGCGGCGGGTGTCAAATGAACTGCGCGTGCCGACGTTCGCCTATCAGGTGTCGGGCGAATACGCGATGCTGACGGGAGCGGCCAACAATGGCTGGCTCGACAGGGACCGGGTGATCCTGGAAAGCCTGATGGCGTTCAAGCGGGCGGGTGCTGCGGGTGTCCTTACCTATTTCGCACCGGAAGCCGCAAAGCTGCTGCAAGCAAACGGGTGACCGCTCAGCCCTTGAGTTCGGCGAGGCGTTCAGGGGCGGCCGCAACGAGGTTGACGCTCTCGCCGCATCCGCAGGCGCTCTGCTGATTGGGATTATTGAAGACAAAACCCGAAGTCAGTTTGTCCTGCTGATAGTCCATCTCGGCGCCGAGCAGGTACATGATCGCCATCGGGTCGATCAGCAGCTTGACCCCCTTCTCCTCGACGACTTCGTCGAAGCGGCCGATATTAGTGGCCCAGTCCATGGTGTATTCCATGCCGGCGCATCCGCCCTTGGTGACGCCAAGCTTCAAGGCGACAACCTCAGGCTTCCTCGACATGATCTCCGCGACGCGCTTTGCGGCAGCATCGGTCAGAGTCATGACTTTCGGGCGCAGACGGGCATCGGTGGTCATCTTCGATCAATCCAGCTTTCGGTGAGAACGTTGCATGCGAGCAAAACCCAGAGCATCGCATGATCAGATCATATAGGGGTTGCCGGGCTTAAGACAACAAGCCAGCGGGAGGCAACGACGACCCAGGTGCGCTCGCCGGCGGCTCAATTCTGCATGTTTCGGGGGGCTGTCGCGTGGGCGGCGCAGTCTTTGCGCCACTGATCGAAATGTCCGAACTATCGGCACTCTTTAGCGGTCGCCGGGCTCAGTGGAAACCGCTACGCTCCCGGAACAACCAGGGCGGGAGCGGCGGTGCGGCCGGCAGGGCCCAGTCAGGGCCAGTTCAGGGCCAGTTCAGGGCCTGTAACGCTTCAGATGCGTTCGTTCTTCTTCTTGCGGGACCGACCGCTGCTGCTTGATGCTTCGTCGTCACCATCGTCAGAGTCGGTCTCATAGCGCTCGTAGCGAACGCCAGTGAAGAGCACGACTTTGCCTTCGGGCGGGCCGTGGTGGGTTCGCGTCATGCTCCCCGGTCTTGATTCCAGGACTTCGCGCATCTGCGCAAAGTCAATGATGATTGCCATTTCTTCCCCATCCACCTGCCAACGTCCGCGATGACTTCAACTGCGCTTACAGGCAACAATCTTGTGTCCGGAATTAATAAGCCGTTACCGAAAACGCGGCAGTACGATTTGGCGACTGATTTCCCTTACAGAAGGTTAATACGTGATTGGTCGAGTCGTGGCTGTCGCAACTGGGACTCACTCACTCGGAAATGAGCCAGTCGCCCAGAAAGTCCCGGCCGTCGCGATCTTCCACTTCGATCACCCAGAGATCGGGGTCGAAACTCGACTCGCGCGCGATCAGCGCGTCGGCGGCAGCATCCGACCCTGCAAAGCGCAGCGACCAGAAGCGATCGCTGACCGCGTCGGCGAGGCCCGCGGCGGCGGGGCCGAAAAGCGTTGACGTGCCGTCCAGCTTGTTGATCCGCACGAAAACGCTGCCGCCATGCTCGTCGCCGCGGCGCACGACAAACGCCGCAGCTCCCGAGCTGTTGCAGGTGCGCAGATAAGCCTTGACCCACAACTCCGTATTGATCCGCATGGCGCGCTCTTTATTTGCCCAACATTTCATCATCGACACTGCGCAAGCTTGTGTCTTGGCGGCAGGCCGATGTTGCTCTTTATTTCCCAACATTCGGCAGGCCGATGTTGGGGGTTCCCAACATTTCATCATCGACACTGCGCAAGCTTGTGTCTTGGCGGCAGGCCGATGTTGGGGGGCCCAACATTTCATCATCGACACT
>JAHJQI010000032.1 GCA_018819265.1 Alphaproteobacteria bacterium | reverse complement strand
AGAAAAACTGATTTGGGAATCCCTGGACTGACGACGGCAACCCCGGCCGCGCACGAATTCTGTCGCGGCGTGGCACGACAGACTCGGCTCAACTGACGACAGGCCCTAGCACTTCCGGCGAATTGCCAGAAACGCCTACCGGAAATGATTGACCGACACCCGTTTCCACGGCGCCACACCAAGCAGCTCTTTTCTGCAGCGATAGACCGACGCCGACTTAATGCCATGGCGCAATGGCGCCGCCGACGCGTCTTAGCGACAATCGTGAACGAGCGGTTACAATTTACCGGGATACATCTACAAATGTTACCGGGATACATCTACAAATGATAAGTTTGCTTTTGCAACCTGATTTTGGCGAGAAAACTTGCCCTTACTTATTCAAACACGTCGACTCTCTTCGAATGCGTGTGGGACCTAAGTGCAATGGACATTTTGCCGCACCCTTGCTACGTTATTGCTTTAAAGAGTCCGATGAAAGTTAGGTCCGATGAAACAGAGCGGTACTGCAGCGGTAGGTCTGGATTTGGGCGTAGATGACCCTGTTGCCATTAGAATAATATCGCAAAACGACCTGCGGGAAGCATTCGCATCTGGGGTTGAAGACTTCAAAAAACATTTCTTCATCACTGTTCCTCTGTCGGCGTTCTTGGTGGCGGTCGGGCTGTATATGTGTCACGCGACGCTAATGATGGGTCACCTTCAACTTGTCATCCCTTTGATGACGGGGTTTGCTCTTATTGCGCCGGCGCTTGCCATAGTGCTGTATGAGCTGAGCCGGCGCAGTGAGCCTGCGGCGGGTATTCCCTGTCGCATGGCGAGTTCGACTGTCATTTGGCGCATCGCCGCTCTGTCAGCCATGCTCCTTTCGATATTTATGTTGTGGTTACTGGTCGCAAACACGGTTTACTACTGGGCTGTCGATGGTCAGGTGGCACTAACCAGCGGCGCGCTGTTGACGCAGCTGTCGGACTTGGAGACGCTGGCCAAGCTCTTGCTCGTGGGCTGTAGTGTGGGTTTCTTGTTCGCGGTACTTGTCTTTTGTATCACCGTCGTGTCGTTCCAGATGGTTCTGGAACACGATGTTACGGCGCCAGTGGCGCTAGGACTATCGTTCAAAGCCGCCACACACAATCCTCGCGTCATGGCTTATTGGGCCGCGTTCATTGCCCTCACCCTGGCGGTAGCCAGCCTACCTCTACTGTTGGGATTGGTGTTCGCCTTCCCGATCCTCGGACACTCTAGCTGGCACCTTTATCGACGTGTCATCGCCACCCCGTAAGGGCCTGCGACAGTCCGGCGGCGACGGCGGATCTGGTTTCGTACCGCGGCCTCAGGGCCATGGCTGGCCATATGTGCATCTCTGTCGAGAAACGCCGCTTGCTGCGCAGGCACATCGAAAGCAAGCGAGGCCAGTTCGCGGGAGGGCCAGGGAAGCGGCCGTGAACTCATCGTAACGGCAAGGCAATGCTGGGTCCATTCATTGGAGTCAATCTCATAGGTCTCAGTCTAATTCTTCGCCGTCGTGATGGGAACGCGGGTAGGGGCTCCTGAAGCTTTTTTTCAATCCTGGGATGATGGGCGCCGGCCAGTTCGCCGGCAGCTGGTAGCACCAGCGCCTCCAGCTCGGTTTCGACTGAGCGCCTCCACGACATCGAATTGTCACCCCCGCCGTCGAACCTTGACGGCGGGTTCATCATTGCGGCGCCGCGATCAGCGAGAGCATCGCGATGACGTCGTTCGCCTCTTTTTGACTGGACTTCGCCGTAGGTTGGAGCGGTACTGGCGTCGTAGCACACGGCCATGACGGGCCGCGGGTTCCGCCCCGGAGAGCAACTGCGGGGCTTCGGGTGGTGCAAGGCCATGCATTCCGCACGGCCAGCGAAAGAGGACCACTCCAATGGCTGGATCAAGCAAAGCACGTTCAAATTCATCTCGGAAGCCCGCAAACCCATCGGCATCCAAGCCGGAGCATGCACCGCCCACCCAACGCCCTGGCGGCAAGCTGGGGATCATCATCGACCGCCTTGCCGCCAAGACCGGCGCGACGGCGGACGAACTGGTCGAGGCCACCGGCTGGCAGCGACACTCGATACTCGGCGCGCTGAGCCGGCTGAAATCGCGCGGATTTACGTTTCAGCTCGACGCTCACGCCGACCGCAAGGCGTACCGGCTCGTCGGCGCGGCGAAGCTTGCAACGCTATCGCGTGCGAGGGGTTGAGCCATGATGGATCCGGAACCGACGGAAATCCCATCTTCGAACGTCGGCGCGCGGAAGCGCGACGACACCGAAACGCTTGCATCTGCGCTGGCTACCCTGTCCGAGATGGACGCATCCGATCTGCGCGTGGAATGGTGCCGGCTGTATCGGTCCCATCCGCCGAAGAAGCTGAGCCGCGATCTGCTCGAACTCGGCGTCGCGTGGAAGCTGCAGGAGCGCGTGCTCGGCGGGCTCAGCGCCGCGACCAACCGCCAGCTCAGCGAACTGGCGCGAACCATGACCACAAAGTCGGATCTGGCCAAGGCGCGAAAGGTCACCCTGAAGCCGGGGGCGCGGCTGGTTCGGGCCTGGGGCGGCGAGACGCACGAGGTCCTGGTCGTTGAGGATGGCTTCGTGTGGCGAGGCGTGACATGGCGCTCGCTTTCAGTAATCGCGCGCGAGATGACCGGCACGCACTGGTCCGGGCCGCGGTTCTTCGGGCTGACCGGCATAACCACAAGACCGGTCGCCGCGGCGGGCACCGAAGGACACGATCATGAGTAGGAAGCGTGAGGTCCGCCGCCCCAACGGCGCGTCGGTCATTCGCTGCGCCATCTACACGCGCAAGTCTTCAGAGGAGGGATTGGAGCAGGAGTTCAACTCCCTCGACGCGCAGCGCGAGGCTTGCGAGGCCTACATCAAGAGCCAGAAGAGTGCGGGCTGGGTCGCACTGCCCGAGATGTACGATGATGGCGGGATCTCGGGTGGAACCATGGAACGGCCGGCCCTGCAGCGGCTGCTCGACGACATCGCCGCCGGCCGGATCGACACGGTCGTCGTCTACAAGGTCGACCGGTTGACGCGCTCGCTCAGCGATTTTGCCAAGATCGTCGACGCGTTCGATGCCAAGGGTGTGTCATTCGTTTCCGTGACGCAGCAATTCAACACGACGACTTCGATGGGGCGTCTCACGCTGAATATGCTGCTCTCGTTCGCCCAATTCGAACGGGAGGTTACGGGAGAACGCATCCGCGACAAAATCGCCGCATCGAAACAGAAGGGCATGTGGATGGGTGGCAACCCGCCGCTCGGCTACGACGTTGCCGATCGTAAGCTGGTCGTGAACGCCACTGAGGCGGAAACCGTGCGCCACATCTTCCGCCGCTATGTCGCCCTTAAGTCGGTTCTCGCCTTGCAGCACGAGTTGGCGGGCGATGGCATCGTCAGCAAGGCCCGACTGGACCATCACGGCCGGCAGAGGGGCAGCAAGCCGATTGCCCGCGGCGCGGTCTATCTTATGCTGCAGAACCGGATCTATCGCGGCGAAATCGTCCACAAGGACAAGGCCTATCCCGGCCTGCACGAGCCGATCATCGAGCAGGCGTTGTGGGACGAGGTGCAGGCCGCGCTGGCCGAGAATCGCGTCGAGCGAACGACACGATCAAAGGCGGTCGACCCAAGTCTGTTGGCTGGTCTCGTCTACGACGACAGCGGCGAATGCATGTCGCCGACGCACGCCAGTAAGAATGGCACGCGGTATCGCTATTACGTCAGCCAGTCGCTGATCAAGCGCGGCCGACCGCAGGCATCGGAAGCCGCGTGCCGTGTCCCGGCGGCCGACCTCGAACACATCGTCGAGGACCGCATCTGCGCGCTGCTGAAGCATGAAGATGCCATCTTCAATGCTGCCGGAGCTACGACCGTCGCATCGCGCAAGACCATGATCGAGAATTCCGCCAACCTCGCGCTCCGCTGGCCTGCCCTCCCGGCCTCCGCGAAGCGTGGCATCCTGCACGCGCTTGTAGAGCGGGTGGATATCCGCCCGGAGACGATTGAGATCTCGATCCGTCTCACAGCGCTGCCCGACATCGCGAAACCCGATCTCAACATGAGGCGGCTGCCGAGAAAGCCGGAGGGAGCGATTGAGGTTCTGTCGGTGCCAGCCCGACTGCGGCGGACGGGCATGGAAACGAAGTTACTGATCCAAGGCACGCTCGGAGCAGAGCCGCCTCGACGGTCACGCCCAGTTGCCATGTGTGGACGACACCCGCGTTGCAAGAGGAATCTGGCGAGTCTGCTTGCGGTCGGGTGCAAGTCATGTGTCCGGCCTGTTGTCGCGGCGCATGACCGCTGGCCCTGATGTGATCCGCGGAAAGAGT
>JAHJQI010000031.1 GCA_018819265.1 Alphaproteobacteria bacterium | reverse complement strand
TAGGGGCGCATGTGTGGAGCTTGTTGGTCCACACCTCCTGAAGTCGTGTGGAGCTTGTTGGTCCACACCTCCTGAAGTCGTGTGGAGCTTGTTGGTCCACACCTCCTGAAGTCGTGTGGAGCTTGTTGGTCCACACCTCCTGAAGTCGTGTGGAGCTTGTTTGCCAACGACTGAGATGATCAAGCAGCCGGCGCTTTAGCGATTGGTTGAACGTCAGCCGGTGACCTTGGCGACGGCAGCGCGAAGTGCATCGAGTGGAAACGGCTTGGCCAGGGTTTCCACCTTGGCGCCGGAAATCTCGGCGGCGCGAACGAGTTGCGCCTCGTGGGCGGAAATCAGCACGACGGCAATCGCCGCGGTCGTCTGACGGGCCTTTTTCGCAAGCGAGATTCCATCCAGTCCCGGCATGTCGACATCGGCTATCAACAAATCGTAAGTGCCCGTGTCAGCGTCGAATTCTTCCAAGGCCGCAGCGCCGTCGCTGACCGCGACAACCGTGTGTCCCTCCGATTGAAGCGCACGCTTGACCAGTTCGCGCATGCCGTCGTCATCGTCGGCAAGCAGGATCTTCATGTCTGCATCCCCCATGACCGCATTGACTGCAAAGACTGCAAATTAACGATCGACGATCGGCACCGGCCGACATCAAGCGCTGACGACGCGTCCGACAAACGGCAGCTCGCGAAACCGGTGGCTCATGTCCATGCCATATCCGACGACGAACATTTTCGGACATTTGAACGCCTTGAGGTCGGCACCGATATCGATCGCCCGGTCGACCTCCTTCTCGATCAGGACGCAGATCCGGATGGATTCGGCGCCGCGCGCTGACAAAAGGTCCTTGGCATAAGCCAGTGTGCGGCCCGAATCCAACACGTCGTCGACCAGCAGGATGTCGCGCCCGTTCACATCGATCGCGACATCGCGAAGGATGTCGACCGTGCCCGAGGAAACCATACTTTTTCCATAGCTCGACAAGGTCATGAAATCGACCTCCGGCTCCATGCCGACGCGGTGCAGGGCGCGAATCAGGTCGGCGGCGAAAATGAAGCTCCCCTTGAGGATGGCGATCACTGCCAGGCGCTCGAGGCGGAGTAGCGAGATCTCCTCGGCCAGCCCGGTCAGCCGCTGCGAAATCTGATCTGCGGTGAATATGACGTCGATATCCGATCTAGGATGACCCATGGTCGTTTTCATTCTCGTGTGATTGACGTGTTTCTTGGCTTGCCGCCGCCCAGACGGCCAAAACGGCCATGAGAGCGCCGGCAGGTCGCGGACCGGCAGCCTGGACGGCATGCGCAAGCCGATAGACTAACCCCAAATTACGGCACTCTTGCAATGGCTGGAGCAAACGAACGGGGGATTAGCGCGCAAACCGAGCCAGGCCGGCTGGTGCTCATCGCCCTGCCACAATACTCATGATTGATCATAATGGCGGCATCCAGCATATACAGCTGGCACGCCGAGCGAGGATATCGCCGCGCATGCATCCGGCGGGAACCTTCTTGAACTATATGTTCGCCCGATGGAGGCTGCATGAATGGCGAAAGTCTGGTTCAAGTTACGAGACAAAGCGGATTACCGCGATGCAGCATCGAGGGAGCGCACGGCGATCCATAACGCGGGACCGCAGGTCTGCAGAGGATTGGTTTCCAGCAGACCGGGCCTGCGAACCGTGCGCCGCAAAGACTGGGATGACTTGTGATCAGCCTGAATAATGTCGCCCTGCGCTATGACCGGGGACCGGAAATCCTGACGCATGTCAACTTCCAGCTTCGCCCTGGGTCGTTTCACTTCCTGACCGGCCCGTCGGGAGCGGGCAAAACGTCGCTGTTGCGCCTGCTGTTCATGACGTTGCATCCCACCAGCGGGCAGATCCATCTGTTCAACCACGACGTCAGCAACATCACGACCGCCAAGCGGGCGCAGTTGCGCCGCCGCATCGGCATCGTGTTCCAGGATTTCCGGCTGCTCGATCACCTGACGACCTGGGAAAACGTCGCGCTGCCGCTGCGAGTTGTCGGAAAACAGCTATCCGACTACCGCGAGGACGTCACCGACCTGTTGCAATGGGTCGGCCTCGGCGACCGCATGCACGCCTATCCTTCCGTACTGTCGGGCGGTGAAAAGCAGCGCGCAGCGATTGCGCGCGCGGTGATCGGCAAGCCGGAACTGCTGCTCGCCGACGAGCCGACCGGCAACGTCGACCCGCAGATGGCCCGCCGGCTCTTGCGCCTGTTCGTCGAATTGAACCGGCTCGGCACGTCCGTCGTCATCGCCACCCACGACCACCAGTTGATGCGGCAATACAAGGCGCCGCGGCTGGAACTGCACGAAGGCGACGTTCGCATCGTTTGAGACCGGCAGAGCTTGAGACGGGCAGACGGGACCGGGCATCCGGCCCGGCGTTCGAGGCCCACGAGACGTTTGGAGCTGAACGACCTTGGCATCGCAATTCGGCAATGAGCCCTACGACGAAATGGATGTGCCTCCGACCGGCTCGCCAACGGTCAGGCGCGACCTCTATGCGCCAACGCGCGAAGACCGCCGCGAGGCTGGCGGAGCACACAGTCCGGTCGTGCCTGCCGGTTCGGTGACCGGCCGTTCGCTGACGCTCGTCATCGCCATCATGTGCTTTCTGGCCTGCCTGACCGCCGGCGCCGTCTACATGATCAACCAGTCGGCAGACGCCTGGCTCAGGGACGTGGCAAGCGAAGTGACGGTGCAGATACTGCCCCGCGAAGACCGCGACATGGAGCAGACGCTTGCCGAGGTCGCGACGTTCCTGGCGCGGCAGCCCGGTGTCGAGACGACGCGGACACTCAGCACGCAAACCTCCGTCGACCTGCTCGAACCATGGCTCGGTCAATCGGATGCCTTGCAGTCGCTACCGCTGCCGCGGCTTATCGCGGTGCAGCTGAAGCGCGATGCGCCGCCTGACTTCGGTGCGCTGTCAAAGGAGCTTGCCGGCAAGTTCCAGGGCGCTTCGCTCGACGATCACCGGCAGTGGCAGCAGCAGATCAAAACGGTGACCCGCTCGCTTGCTCTGGGCGGCATCGCCATCCTGCTGCTGGTCGCTGCGGCAACGACCGCAATCATCGTTTCGGCGACACGCAGCGCCATGGCATCGAACCGGGAAATCGTCGAAGTGCTGCATTTCGTCGGTGCGACGGACGGGTTCATCGCCCGGGAATTCGAGAAGCATTTCCTCAACCTCGGCGTCCGGGCCGGTCTGCTTGGCGCGGGCAGCGCGATGATGGTGTTCTTCACGATACCGCTGGTGACGATGCTGATGGGCGGCGGCTCGATGACGGAAATCGAACTCAACCGCCTGATCGGCACGGGCACACTCGATCTTGCCGGCTATGTCCTGCTCGGGATCGTCGTCATCGTCATCGCAGCCTTGTGCATGCTGACTTCAAGGTTCGGCGTCTACCGCATTCTGAATTCGAGTGCGGACTGAAGTCCATGGCAGCACGTCCTGCGAACTTGGCTCAGCAGCGATCGTCAATAAGCGGCACTCTCGAATTATAGGGATGGTTTCGATATTTGCTCTCAGCCTTGCCCAGGCGGGCGGCAAATGCCGGAACCGGAATACGAGTATGCTTTCTTCATGTTGAATGGTCTAAGCTTGACTCCACTCGAAGCGGCAAATTCACTAATCATCGAGCCATGAAGCGCCCACTCAACTGGTTAATCGGCACGGCTGGCGTCGTGTTCTGGATCTTTGCCTTCGGTTACATCCTGTTCGCCGTCGATGTGATGCGCGTTCCGGAGACCACGGGGCAGCGCGCGGACGGCATCATCGTGCTGACCGGCGGGCAACTGCGCATCAAGGCAGGACTCCAGCTGCTCCGGAAAGGTCGCGCGAAAAGACTGCTGATCACGGGCGTCAACCCGCAGACCAAAATGGCCGATATCACGCGCATCGCCGGGGGCGATTCGAAATATCTCAAGTGCTGCGTCGACCTGGGGTATGAGGCACTGAACACGCAGGGCAATGCGGATGAAGCCCGGGCTTGGGCTGCGCGGCACGGCTTTACGTCGTTGATTGTCGTGACCGCCAGCTATCACATGCCGCGCAGCCTGATGGAACTCAATGGACGCATGCCGGAGATCGAGATCATCCCGCATCCTGTCATCCCCAACGGATTCCGCGATACCGCGTGGTGGCTCGACCCGAAAACCTCGCGCGTACTGCTATCGGAATACATCAAACTGTTCCCGGCTGCCGTGCGGCTGGTTGCAATGCGCGCGTTTTCAGGCGAGACCCGTGCGACCGGCAGCAATGCTGCCACCCGCTCCACCGGAGCGTTGTAGCTTCTTCTCGATACGGGAGCGCCGATGGTCCGTTCGATCGCCTTCGTTGCCGTCTTCTACATCAACACGGCGGTCTTCCTACTGTTCGGGTCGCCGCTGTTGCTTGCCCCGAGAAGCTGGGCGATGGCGGGCCTCAGGGCGCATGCGCGCACCTCGTTGTGGTGGATGCGGCTCATCGTCGGGACGGGCATCGAGGTGCGGGGCTTGGAAAATCTCCCCAAAGGCCCCGCCCTGATCGCCGCCAAGCATCAATCTGCCTGGGATACGTTCGCACTGATCCCGCTGTTGCGCGATCCGGCGATGATCATGAAGGCGGAACTCGGTTCGATACCGTTCTACGGCTGGTTTTCGCGCAAGTTCGAACACATCCTGGTGCGGCGCGACAAGGCCGCCGCCGCCCTGCGCCAGATGATTGCGCAAGCGCGCGATCGCGCCAGCGAGAACCGGGATATCGTCATCTTCCCGGAAGGCACGCGGCGGCCGGCGGGGGCGCCGCCCGATTATAAATCCGGTGTGCTGGCGCTTTATGACGGCCTGCAGCGGCCGTGCGTTCCGGTGGCGCTCAATTCGGGGATGTACTGGGCGCGGGACACGTTCCTGAAGCGTCCCGGCAGCATCGTCGTCGAGATCCTGGAGCCGATACCGCCCGGCCTGCCGCGCGCCGAATTTCGCAAGCTGCTGATCGAGCGGATCGAAACTGCGTCGGAGGCGTTGCGCCAGGAAGCGCTCAGCGAGATCGGCGGTACCGCCAAGCCAGCCGATCGTGCGACGCCTGCCACGGTTGAGAACAAAGTTAAAACTTAACAAGAACATTAGTTGACTGGAGGGGGCGCAGGCGGCATAGTGATGGGCGTGTGGCAGGCGCATGGAAAACCGTCTGTCGAGAAGACGGCGAGCGCGGAAAACGGACGTAGCAGTGATGCTCCCCATCGCAGAAGAAATCTGGAACCTGAAATACCGGCTGCGCGAACCCGACGGCAGTTCTCTCGATCAGTCGATCGACGACACGTTCTGGCGTGTCGCGCGGGCTGCTGCCAGCGCGGAACCGGGCGGAAAGCGCGCGCGGGAGGCGTGGGCCAAGAAGTTCCACGCCGCGATCGCCGATTTCGGATTCCTGCCAGGCGGGCGGATCCTTGCCGGCGCCGGGTCCAAACGCAACGTGACCCTGTTCAACTGCTTCGTCATGGCAGCGGTGCCCGATGATCTCAGCGGCATTTTTGACGAAGTGCGCAAGGCGGCGCTGACGATGCAGATGGGCGGCGGCATCGGTGTCGACTTTTCGACGCTGCGTCCGCGCGGGGCGCTGGTGCGCAGTATCGGAGCGGATGCATCCGGGCCGGTCAGTTTCATGGACGTGTGGAACGCCATGTGCCGCACGATCATGTCGGCCGGCGCGCGGCGCGGGGCCATGATGGCAACGCTGCGGGCCGATCATCCCGACATCGACGAGTTCGTCGAGGCCAAGAGCAAAGCCGGGCAATTGACGAATTTCAACCTGTCGGTGCTGGTCCCGGACGCGCTGATGACGGCGGTCGCAAATGATGGCGACTGGGACCTGGTGTTCGATGGCAAGGTCTACCGGTCGGTCAGGGCGCGCGATCTGTGGGAACGGATCATGCGGGCCACCTACGCGAATTCCGAACCGGGCGTCATCTTCATCGACAGGATCAACACTGCGAACAATCTTGGCTACTGCGAGACGATACACGCGACGAACCCGTGCGGGGAACAGCCGCTGCCGCCGTACGGGGCGTGCCTGCTTGGCGCGCTCAACCTGACAGCGTTCGTGCGCGATCCATTCACGGAGCGCGCCAGCCTTGATCTCGAGGCGCTCGCCGAGCGCGCGGGAATCGCGGTGCGATTTCTCGACGACGTCATCGACGTATCGCGCTATCCGCTGGCGGAGCAAAAGAAGGAAGCGCTGTCGAAACGGCGGATGGGGCTGGGCGTCACCGGACTGGCCGATGCGCTCATCATGTGCGGCCAGACGTACGGCAGCGCGCAGGCCGTGCAGGCCGCTAGCGCGTGGATGCGGACCATCCAGGAGGCCGCCTACCGGACCAGCGCCGGACTAGCCGAAGAGAAGGGCGTCTTCGCGCTGTTCGACAAGGACAAAATACTCTCAGCGCCGATGATCGCGAAGCTGAGCCCCGACATCGGGAAAGCCATTGCCGAAAAAGGCCTGCGCAACGGCTGCCTGACAACGATTGCCCCGACAGGCACGATCTCGCTCATCGCCGGCAACGTGTCGAGCGGCATCGAGCCGGTGTTCGATTTCGTCTATTCGCGCCGTGTGCTGGAAGCCGACGGCAGTCATCGCAGCGAGCGGGTGGAGGATTATGCCCACGCGCTCTTCAGGCAATTTCGCCCAGACGCGACCGAACTTCCCGCGTATTTCGTGCGCGCCGGCGACCTGGCGCCCGAGGCCCACCTGAAAATGCAGGCGGGTCTGCAGGCCTACGTCGACAGCTCGATCTCAAAAACCGTCAACTGCCCGGAGGATCTGAACTTCGAAGCCTTCAAGGATATCTACGCGCGGGCCTACGACCTCGGTCTCAAGGGATGCACGACCTACCGGCCATCGCCACTGCGGGGAGCGGTTCTTTCGCCGCTTCGCGATAATGGGGAAGGCGGCGGTCCTGGACAGGTTCGCGCTGAGGACGCTGCTCCGTTCGAAATACGCGGCAGGCCCGCGCCTGCCGATCCGGCAGCCGCGCCACCGGGCGCCGGCCGGGCCGCTGAAGTCGTTTACCTATCGAAACCGCTGGCGCGCGAACCGATCCTGCACGGGGCGACGTACAAGCTCAAATGGCCGGGCAGCGATCATGCTCTCTACGTCACGATCAACGACATCGAACGCGATGGGAGGTTTCGACCTTTCGAGGTCTTTATCAATACCAAGAGCCTCGAACATTATGCCTGGACGGTGGCACTGACGCGGATGATCTCGGCGGTGTTCCGGCGCGGCGGCGACGTCAGGTTCGTTGCCGAGGAACTGCAGGCGATCTTCGATCCGCAGGGCGGGCGCTGGATCTCAGGGCGCTATGTGCCGAGCCTGCAGGCGGCGATCGGTGAAATCATCGAGCAGCACATGAAGCGCATCGGATTTCTCGCCCACGACGCAGTGGCGGCTGAAGTCGACCCTCCCCGTGTGGCTTCGGCAGTCGCCGCCGAGCCGCCGCAGGCCCTCGAAAAGCCGCACGGCGGCGGCGGGCGCGGACACAGCATCGGTGCTGCGCCTTCTGCGCTGGAATACGCCGAGGTCCGTGACAGGGTCGACCGGCTGCGGCAATGTCCACGTTGCGGCACGACTGGCTACGTGCGCCGGGAAGGCTGCTGGACGTGCGAACGCTGCGGGTTTTCCCAATGCGACTAACGTTCCGGTTCCGCCATCTGCGTCCCGTTGCAACAGGTCTAAGAGCAAATGACGGAACTATAAGGAACGCGAGCAAGCCTATGATTCGAGTGTAGCTTTTACATCTAATGTTTGGTCGATACGCCAGCCGCTAGTGGGTATCAAACGTTAGATGCGCCACAACTAGAGCATCATCCGACCCTACGCGATCGCTTGTCGCGCTTCCCAGGTCTGATAAAGATGCTCTAGCATTATGATTCTATGGTCGCAATTGTCGATGGAACCCGGCGGGCCGTTAACGGTTCTTTAACCGGTATCGGGTTGATTCGGACATGTGGGCGCCTGGGACTTGCGGCAGTTGCCGCGGCCCAGGCCTTCATGATGTATATCAATTCTGGCGGAAATTCCCGAATTTCTCTGGAATTCGTCCGTAAACACGATGTATGATTTTTAGTGCAGCGTTCCAACCGGGCCGATGGCGGTGGGAACCGAGTGAGGCGGCGATGTGTGCGCAGGTTCTTAAGTTCCGGTCAAACAATGCGGATTTGAATTCTGGGAAGCCCGCAGGCGACAACAGTGGCGAACGCCGTTCACGCCTGGATGCGGTTGCCGACTCCTCGACTCAGCAGTTCTGGCTAGGCGCCTCAGGGGCCCGCTACATCCACACCATTCACAGCCTGCTCTACTGTCCCGAATTGCCGGCCGTCAACTATCTGCTCGTGCATCGCGATAGCTCGGGCGTGCAGACGGTTCTCGCCGCCGGCCATACGGCACATGACGCACCTTCCCTGAACCTCGCAGAAATCCGCAGACACGGCGCTACGCTCGGTGCCAACGAGGTTCACGTGCACATGCTTGCCGACAACCGGTCGAGCGCCAAGGTGATCGAACAGGATCTCAAAGGCGCCCAGCTTGCCGGGACGCTTCCGCCGGCGTCTGCATCGACGCATTGATCTGTCGCCGAAGAGCCGTCGAGCGGATCAATTGTCGTCCATCTTGAGGGCGGCGATGAAGGCTTCCTGCGGGATTTCGACCTTGCCGAACTGGCGCATCTTCTTCTTGCCGGCCTTCTGCTTGTCGAGCAGCTTGCGCTTGCGGGTAATATCGCCGCCGTAGCACTTCGCCAGAACGTCCTTCCTGAGCGCGCGGATGGTCTCGCGGGCGATGATGCGGCCGCCGATCGCGGCCTGCACCGGGATCTGGAACATGTGCTGCGGGATCAGTTCCTTCAGCTTTTCGCACATGACCCGGCCACGGCTCTCCGCACGGCTGCGGTGGACGATCATCGAGAGCGCATCGACGGGCTCGGCATTGACGAGGACCGACATCTTGACGAGGTCGCCCGGCTCGTAGCCGATCAACTGATAATCGAACGAGGCATAGCCCTTGGAGATCGATTTCAGGCGGTCGTAGAAGTCGAACACCACCTCGTTCAGCGGCAGTTCGTAGACGGCGAGCGCCCGGCTGCCGGCATACGTCAGGTCCTTCTGGCGTCCGCGACGGTCCTGGCAAAGCTTGAGCACGGGGCCGAGGTATTCGTCGGGCACCATGATCGTCGCCTTGATCCAAGGCTCCTCGATGCGATCGATCTTCATGGGATCGGGCATGTCGGAGGGATTGTGCATTTCAAGCACCGAGCCGTCGGTCATATGCAGGTTGTAGACCACCGAGGGCGCTGTCGTGATGAGATCGAGGTTGAACTCCCGCTCGAGACGTTCGGTGATGATCTCAAGGTGCAACAGGCCGAGAAAGCCGCAACGGAACCCGAAGCCGAGGGCCGCCGAACTCTCCGTCTCGAAGGAGAAGCTGGCATCGTTGAGGCGCAGACGGCCCATGGCTTCGCGCAGGTCCTCGAAGTCGGCGGCATCGACCGGGAACAATCCGCAGAACACCACGGGCTGGGCCGGACGGAAACCCGGCAGCGGCTCGGCGCACGGTTTCTTGTCGTCCGTCACGGTGTCGCCGACACGGGTATCAGCGACTTCCTTGATGCCGGCGGTGAAGAAGCCGATTTCGCCCGGGCCGAGTTCCGGCAGCATCTCCTGCTTGGGCCGAAAGACGCCGACGCGCTCGATCGGGTGTACCGCACCCGTCGACATCAGCTTGACCCGCTGTCCCTTCCTGAGCACGCCATCGATGACGCGGACCAGCACGATGACGCCCAGGTAGGCGTCATACCAGCTGTCGACCAGCATAGCTTTCAGCGGCTTCGTTGCATCGCCCTTTGGCGGCGGCAGCCGCTCGACGATGGCTGCCAGAACGGCTTCGACGTTGAGACCGGTCTTGGCCGAGATCGCGACGGCGTCCGAGGCGTCGAGGCCGATGACGTCCTCGATCTGCTGCTTGACGCGATCGACGTCGGCGGCGGGAAGGTCGACCTTGTTGAGCACGGGGAGGACTTCGAGGTCGATGTCGAGGGCGGTGTAGACGTTGGCCAGTGTCTGGGCTTCGACGCCCTGGGAGGCATCGACGACCAGCACGGCGCCCTCGCAGGCGGCCAGCGAGCGGGAGACCTCATAGGCGAAATCGACGTGGCCGGGGGTGTCCATCAGGTTCAGCTGATAGGTCTCGCCGTCGGTGTGCACGTAGTTGAGGCGCACGGTCTGCGCCTTGATGGTGATGCCGCGCTCGCGCTCGATATCCATTGAATCGAGCATCTGCTCCTTCATCTCACGGGCGGTCGCACCGCCGGTCAGCTGGATGAGCCGGTCCGACAAGGTGGACTTG